>JBOHCZ010000100.1:0-2142 GCA_050699195.1 Streptomycetales bacterium | reverse complement strand
AGGTCCGCCCCGGCGTCAACGTGACGGTGGAGAACCGGCCCAGCGGAAACGGCGCGGTCGGGTACTCGTACGTGTTCGCGCGGGAGGGCGACGGGCACTACCTGGTGCCGTCGGAGACCTCCGGGGTCGCGCTGCCCATGACCACCGAAACGCCATGGGAGTGGCGTGACTTCACCCCGGTGACGCAGGTGGCCGAGGACGCTACGCTGATGGTGGTCCCCGCGGACTCCCGGTACCAGAACCTGCAGGATGTCATCGAGGCCGGCAAGCAGGGCACGCAGCCGCGGATGGGTGTCGCCGGGGCCACCGGGCTCGACTCCATCGTCACCGGTCTGATGGAGCGCGACCAGGGCATCGAGTTCCGGCGCGTCACCTTCGACTCCGGGGGCGAGATCGTCGCCGCCCTGCTCGGGGGTGACATCGACACCGCCATGCTCAACCCGAGCGAGGTCATCGGGCAGCTCGAGGCCGGCAAGATGCGCGCCGTGGCGGCGTTCGCGGAGGACCGCTACGACCGGCCCCCGCTGGACGACATCCCCACCGCGAAGGAGCAGGGTGTGGACGTCTCCTTCACCCAGTACCGCGGCGCGTTCGCCCCTGGCGGGCTCCCCGAAGACCAGCTGGCGTACTGGGAGGAGACCATCGGGAAGTGGATGAAGACGGCCAGCTACCGGGAGTTCATCGAGTCGAACTTCCTGCGTCCGGTACGGCGACCGCACGACGAGTTCGTCAGTTACCTGGAGGACTACGAGAAGCAGCTCGAGACCGTGCTCGAACGGTAGTGCTGCCATGCGGAGGCTCAACCCGGACCTGGTGATCGCCGCCGTGCTGACGGCCCTCGGCGCTGCCGTGGCCGCCGGTGCGGTCGGCTACCGGATCGTCGGCGAGGACGGGGGTGTCGGCCCGGGCTTCATGCCCTTCGTCGCCGGTCTCCTGCTCGCCGCGTTCGCCACGTGGGCGGGAGCCGAGATCGTCCGAGGCTCCCGGCGTGCGGCCGGGAGAGCCGCGGCGGGCCCGCTGGGGGAGCCGCCGGGGAACCAGCAGCGCCGGGTGGTGCTGGTCTTCGTGCTCACGCTCACCGCGATCCTGCTCACCGAGGTCGTCGGGTTCCTCCCCGCCTTCGGCCTGCTCGTCCTCGTGCTGCTCCTGGTCGTCGAGCGCGAGCCGGCCTGGCTCGCCGTGGCCCTCACCGTGGGGGCGGTGGCGTTCTCGTGGCTGGTGTTCGTCCAGATCCTCGGGGTGCCGCTTCCCGAGGGTGTGCTCCACATGCTGTGGAGGGGATGAAGTGGGGGCGCTGTTCGACCAGGTGGCCCTCGGCTTCCAGACCGCCGTCTCGCCGGAGAACCTGTTCTACTGCTTCGTGGGTGTGCTGCTCGGCACGTTCATCGGCATGCTGCCGGGCCTCGGGTCGGCCACCGGGGTCGCCCTGCTGCTTCCGCTCACCCTGACCCTTGAGCCGGTGAGCGCCCTGATCATGCTGGCCGGCATCTACTACGGCTCCCAGTACGGCGCGTCGATCAGCTCCATCCTCGTCGCGACGCCCGGTGACTCGGCCAGCGTCGTCACGATGTTCGACGGCTACCCGCTCGCCCGGCAGGGGCGGGCCGGTCAGGCGCTCGCGACCGCGGTGGTCTCCTCGTTCGTCGCCGGGACGGTCACGATCGTCCCGCTGATGACCCTCGCCCCGATCTTCTCCAGCCTCGCCCTCAACTTCGGCCCCCCGGAGATGTTCGCCCTGATGGTGCTCGGGATGGCCAGCGTCGTCGGCTTCGGGGCCACGTCGCAGGCCAAGAGTCTGGCCATGGCCGCCTTCGGCGTCGTCATCTCGACGGTGGGCATCGACGCGCAGACCGGCATCGCCCGCTTCACCTTCGGGCAGGTCGCGCTGCTCGGCGGGATCGGTTTCCTGGGCGTCGTCATCGGGCTCTTCGCGGTGGCCGAGGTGATGGGCCAGGTCGGCCAGGGCGGGGTCGAGCCGATCCGGACCCGCATGCGCGAGATGCTGCTCACGCGAAGGGACCTGCGGGAGATCAGCGGCCCGACGGTCCGGGGCGGCGTGGCCGGGTTCCTCATCGGGGTACTCCCCGGCGCCGGCGCCACCCTCGCCTCCTTCTTCGCCTACGACCTCGAGCGCCGGGTCTC
>JBOHCZ010000099.1:0-5256 GCA_050699195.1 Streptomycetales bacterium | reverse complement strand
AGGGGGCGTCGGACGAGAAGCTGGCGGCAGCGGCGGTGGCCGCGGAACTGTCTGCCCCGGCGCCGGCCCCGGCGCCCGCGGACGCAGCGGCGCTGCCACGCGAGGTCCTGGTGCCCGGCGGGCCGTTCACGATGGGAACCTCTGCCGAGCCCTGGGCGCTGGACAACGAGCGCCCGTCGCACGAGGTGCACGTCGGCCCGTACTTCATCGACACGACCCCGGTCACCAACGCGGCCTACGCTGCCTTCGTCGAGGCGGGCGGGTACGACGACCCGCGCTGGTGGAGCGCTGACGGCTGGGCGTATGTGGGGAGCGCCCACTTGTCGGCTCCGCTGTTCTGGTGGCGTGAGGGCGCGACCTGGGTGCGGCGGAGGTTCGGCCACGTCGAGCCGGTGCCCGCCGACGAGCCGGTCCAGCACGTGTCCTGGTACGAGGCCGCCGCGTACGCCCGCTGGGCCGGGCGCCGCCTGCCCACCGAGGCCGAGTGGGAGAAGGCCGCCCGCCACGACCCCCAGGCCAGGCGCTCGTTGCGCTACCCCTGGGGCGACGATGACCCGCAGCCCGGCCACGCGAACCTCGGGCAACGCCACCTCCAGCCGGCGCCGGCCGGCGCCTACCCGGAGGGCGCCTCACCCCTCGGGGTGCGCCAGCTCATCGGCGACGTCTGGGAGTGGACGGCGAGTCAGTTCACGGGTTACCCGGGGTTTCGCGCGTGGCCCTACCGGGAGTACTCGGAGGTCTTCTTCGGCACCGGCCAAAAGGTGCTGCGCGGCGGATCGTGGGCCGCCGACCCGGTGGCCTGCCGCGGGACCTTCCGTAACTGGGACTACCCGGTCCGCCGCCAGATCTTCTGCGGCTTCCGTACCGCGCGGGACGCTTCCTGATGTGCCGCCACCTGGCGTACCTGGGCTCGCCGCGCACGCTGCGCGCGCTGCTCTGCGAGCCTCCGCACGGGCTCTACCGCCAGGCGTGGGCGCCGCGCTTCCAGCGGTACGGGACGGTGAACGCCGACGGCTTCGGCGTCGGATGGTACGTTCCCGGCGATCCGGTGCCGGCACGGTACCGGCGGGCCGTGCCGATCTGGGCCGATCCCTCGTTCGACGACCTGGTCCGGGTCACACGCAGCGGCTGCGTACTCGCCGCCGTGCGGTCCGCGACCCCGGGCACCGCACGCGACGAGTCCGCCGCCGCGCCCTACGCCGCGGGGCCGTGGCTGTTCAGTCACAACGGCAGCGTGGCGGCCTGGCCGGGGTCCGTGGCAGCGCTCGCCGCCGGGCTCGCCCCCGAGGCGCTGCTCGACATCGAGGCGCGTTGTGACTCCGCGTTCCTGTGGGCGCTGGTCAAGGCGCGACTGCTCGAGGGCACGCCGCCAGGTGAGGCTCTCGCGGCTGTGGTGTCTGCTGTCACCGCACTTACCCCGGCCCGGCTCAACCTGCTGCTGACCGACGGCAGCACGGTGGCCGCGACGACGTACGGGGACACGCTGAGCTACCGCGTAGGGCCGGACGGCGCGCTCGTCGTCGCCTCCGAGCCGGATGACGCCGGGTCCGCGTCCCGGCCCGATGACGCCGGGTCCGCGTCCCAGCCCGATGACGCCGGGTCCGCGTCCCAGCCCTGGATCGACGTCCCCGACCGCCGCGTCGTCGTCGGCGGCAGGGACGGCGTGGCCGTCTCCCCCCTGTAGAGCCTGGAAGCTGTAGACCCTGGAAAGCTCGCCGGACACCCGCTGGAGGACCCGTGACCGACCAGCCGCCACAGTTCACCGTCGAACGGCACCTTCCTCCGGGCTTCCTCGCCGAGTCGCTGCGCGACGACGCGCGGCGCGGGTTGACCGCGCTCCCCAAGTCGCTGCCGCCGAAGTGGTTCTACGACGCACGCGGCAGCGCCCTCTTCGAGGAGATCACCCGGCTGCCCGAGTACTACCCGACGCGGGCAGAACGGGCCATCCTCGAGCGGTACGCGGCGGAGATCGCCGACGCGACGGGCGCCGACACGCTGGTCGAGCTGGGCTCGGGCTCCTCGGAGAAGACCCGCCTGCTGCTCGACGCCCTCGACCGGGCGGGAACGCTGCGTCGCTACGTCCCCGTCGACGTGAGCGAGAGCACGGTGCTCGAGGCCAGCCGGGGACTGCTCCCCGACTACCCGGGGCTGTGCGTGCACGCGGTCCTCGCCGACTTCGAGCACCATCTGGGGTTGTTGCCGGGCGGCGATCGTGGGCTCGTGGCCTTCCTCGGAGGGACGATCGGCAACCTGGCTCCGGCCGAACGCGCGGACCTGCTCGCCGCGCTCCGCTCCACCATGGGCAACGGCGGCGCGCTGCTCCTCGGCACCGACCTGGTGAAGGACCCCGCGGTGCTCGTCCGCGCCTACGACGACCCGGCGGGGGTGACGGCGGAGTTCGACCGCAACGTGCTCCACGTGCTCAACCGCGAGCTCGGCGCCGGCTTCGACGTCGCGGCCTTCGCCCATGTGGCCCGCTGGGATGCCGAGCAGGAGTGGGTGGAGATGCGGTTGCGCGCGCTGCGGGACCAGTCGGTCAAGGTGCGGGCGCTCGACCTGGTGGTCGACTTCGCTGCGGGCGAGGAGATGCGCACCGAGATCTCGGCGAAGTTCCGCCGGCAGGGGGTCGAGCGCGAGCTCTCCGCTGCGGGCTTCGCGCTGCAGCGCTGGTGGACCGACCCCGAAGCGCGGTTCGCGCTTTCCCTGAGCACTCCCGACCGGTAGCCACGGCGGCGCCACTCGATCCGGGATTTCCTCCACTTTCCCCCCTTGCGGGCTGACCTGGTATTTCCGTCGAACCTGGGCGGGATGAACGGGTGTGTCAGCGTTGACGGTGGGGGGTAGTGGGGTACAGTGGCGGCAAGTGGAGCCACCCCTCACATCGCGCCGGGCTCCACGAGTTACGGGGAGGTGGAGCCATGTTTCTCGGCACGCACTTCCCGCGACTCGACGACAAGGGCCGGCTGATTCTGCCGGCCAGGTTCCGGGACGAGCTGGCGGAGGGGCTTGTGATCACCAAAGGGCAGGAGCGCTGCCTCTACGCCTGGCCGATGGCCGAGTTCGCCCGGATCACCGAGCAGATGCGCGCCGCACCGGTGACCTCGAAGGCCGCGCGTGACTACCTGCGGGTCTTCTTCGCCGGTGCTTCCGACGAGGTCCCCGACAAGCAGGGCCGCGTCACGATCCCTCCGGCCCTGCGCGGCTACGCGGGCCTCAGCCGCGAATGCGTCGTCATCGGCGCCAACACGCGGGTCGAGATCTGGGATGCCGCTGCGTGGGAGCGCTACCTGGGTGAGCGGGAGCAGGCGTTCGCCGACCTGTCCGAGGAGGTGTTGCCCGGGCTGATCTAGCCCACATCGCATATCGGCCCACCAGGGGCCTCCGCTCACGGCCACCCGGACGTGCAGCGAGGTCTCCGTCCGCTCCGCTGTCGCACGGCTCACGGAACTGACGCTTCTTCCCCGGCGCCAGACCGCTGCTTCTTTGTCTCGGGCGGACGGAGACCTGGCGGTACGTCCGATCGGAGGAGCGCCGCCCGGTCCAGGACCGGGGGCGGCAGATAAGCAATCGTCAGGGGGACGAGATGACGTACGTGCGGCGGTCCTACGCCGCTGCAGCCGCTGCTCCGCGACGGGGCTCTCGGTACATCCGGAGACGTCGATGAACGACGCCTCGCACGTACCGGTGATGCTCGAGCGCTGTGTGGGCCTGCTCACACCCGCCCTCGAACAGCCCGGGGCGGTCTTCGTTGACGCGACGCTGGGGCTCGGGGGCCACAGCGAGGCGATCCTGCGCCGGTTCTCCACGGTGCGGCTGCTCGGCCTCGACCGCGACCCGGAAGCGCTCACCCTCGCTGCCGACCGGCTGGCCCGTCACGTCGAGCGGGTCACGCTGGTGCACGCCGGGTACGACGAACTTCCTGACATCCTGGCCGGTCAGGGCCTCGAGCATGTCGACGGGGTGCTGTTCGACCTGGGCGTCTCGTCGCTGCAACTCGACCGTCCCGAACGTGGTTTCGCCTATGCCCGCGACACGCCGCTGGACATGCGCATGGACCCCACGCGCGGGAGGACCGCGGCGGAGATCCTCAACACCTACCCCGGGCGCGAGCTCACCCGGATCCTGCGCAGCTACGGCGAGGAGCGGTTCGCCCGCCGCATCGCCGACGCGGTGGTTCGTGAGCGGGCCAGGGAGCCGTTCTCGACCAGCGCCAGGCTCGTCGACGTCATCCGCTCCTCCGTGCCTGCCGCCACCCGGCGGACCGGCGGGCACCCCGCAAAACGTACCTTTCAGGCGCTTCGCATCGAGGTGAACGGGGAATTCCCGGCGCTGGAACGGGCCCTGCCGCGCGCGATCCACGCCCTCGCGCTCAGGGGACGCATCGTCGTGCTCTCCTACCACTCGCTCGAGGACCGCCTCGTCAAGCGTGCCCTCGTGGCGCGGTCGCGGCCGACCGCACCGCCCGACATGCCAGTCGTCCCGGCGAGCCACGAGCCGCAGTTCCGGCTGCTCACCCGGGGGGCCGAAAGTCCGTCTGCCGCGGAGGCGGCCGCCAACCCGCGTGCGGTCTCGGCCCGCCTGCGGGCCGCTGAGCGAGTGCGACAAGCCGCATGAGTGCGCGTGAGGAAAGGGGGCACGACTGATGGCCACATCGACGCTTCGCAGCAGCCCGCGTGCTGCTCCCGGACTGCGTCCCCAGCAGCCGGAGCGGCGGCGTCCGCCCCTGACGCTCGTCCCGTCCCGGCCGGTCGCGCCTCCCAGGACGCCGTTCGTCCTGCTCCTCGTCGCCGTGCTCACCGCGGGCCTCGTCGTGCTGCTCGGGCTCAACACGGCGCTCGCCCAGAGCTCGTTCACCGTCGCCCGTCTCCAGGAGCAGTCGAGCCGGCTCGCCGACCGCCAGCAGGCCCTCGAGCGGCAGATCGCCGAACGCGCGACCCCGCAGCGGCTGGCGGAACGCGCCCGCCGGCTGGGCATGGTGCCGGTCGCGGACCCCCGGTTCCTCGACAGCGAGACCGGCGACCTGCTCGGCGGGCACGGCCAGCAGCGGGAGCGCCGTGCCGGCCGGAGCGGCGCCCCCACAAGTTCGGGGTCCTCGGGCCGGTGACCGGAGACGGGGGCGTCCGGCAGCGGGGCGGCCAGGTACGTACCAGGCCATCCCGCCGTAGCCGGCCCTCCACCGTCCCCCGGCTGCCCCCCGGTCGTTCCGTTGCACGCCGGGGGCGCGCGAGCCCGCCTCCGCGCCGCCCGCGGCAGCGG
>JBOHCZ010000098.1:0-3566 GCA_050699195.1 Streptomycetales bacterium | reverse complement strand
CCCGGCCGAAAGGCCGGGGCCTGAGGTCATCACTGTGAAATGGAGTTCGTGAATGCATCAGGTGGGTGTGCCCCTCGGTGAGGCGGCGCACATGCTAGGCCGGACCCGAAGCGAAGTGATCCAGCTGGTCGGCGACGGTGTACTGAAACCATGGGGCGCGACACTGGCCAGCTACCGGTTCCCCACCGACCAGCTTGAGGCCCTCCTCAACGGGAAAACCCAACCCCCCGTAGCACCAGCCGCCTCCCTGTTCGCGGGGGAGACCGATCACACCGGCACATGCGATCCCGCCGGCTCGCCGGCTGTGGCGCTGTCCACGCTGCGCCAAGCGCTCAAACTCATCCCCCCCACCCTGGCGTGCGAGCCCGCCCACCACGGCACCGACCCCTTCCTCCGCGTCGGGCCGCACGACCCCGCCGCAACCACCGCGCCGGCGCGAACGACCAACGCCCCCACCAGCCAAGGCCAGCCCCCCCGGCCCGTCATGCGGGTATGGGTGGTACCCACCCGCTCCGGGCCGCGCTACTTCTGGCCGCCGTAGCACTCCCACCCCGTCACCGAACCCTCGGCCGCCGCCGTGCCTATCCTCACCGACCTCGGCGCGATCACCCCCGCAGACCTCACCGACGATGAGGCCGAGCCGGCGCCCCACCACGCCGCGGACAGGCGGGTGGTGAGATGATGATCACGCCTGCCGGGGGCGCGATCGCGTGCGTGGCCCTCGACTACAGAGGCACGACCTCGACCGCCACCATTGATGAGAAGTTGGGGCAGAAACCGGTCGACCCCGCTGCTGCGGCGGCGTTGCGGATCCTAGTCGATGACCTGGGCGTGGCCTTGGTGCTGGCCTCCAACGGCAACAACCTCGACCGCGACGTCGCCGCCCCACTCACCCACGGGATGCGCGCCGCCCTCAACCGGCCCAACAGCCTAACCCCCGACGAGGCCCTGCCAGAGGAGGCGCTGATCATCGGCCACGTCCGGGAACTCCCCGACCTCCTGGAGAAACTGCTATGAGGTACCTGGCGGCTGGCGGTCGCATGGCCAGCGGCGACCGGTACAAATCGGTTAATATTGACTTCCCCCTGTCACGGCGGTTTCGCGATCAACCGGCGTACATGGAGGAGACGTGCCTGGGCCGATCGTCTACCTGCACATCGGGGCGCCGAAGACCGGCACCACGTACCTGCAGGCCGTTCTCGGCAGGAACCGTGGTCGGCTCGCCGCCGAGGGAGTGCTCTGGCCGGGCTGGGGCGACCAGGTGCTCGCGGTCCGTGACGTGATCGACGACACGCGTCCGGGCCAGCGTTCGGACGAGGTGCCTGGGGCGTGGTGGCGGCTGCGCGAGCGGATCCATGCCTGGCGCGGCCGGGCCGCGGTGGTGTCGATGGAGTGGCTCGTCAACGCCACGCCTGGGCAGGTGCAGCGGGCGGTGGACAGCCTCGCGCCCTGGGAGGTGCGCGTCGTGCTCTCTGCGCGCGACCTCGCAAGGACGGTCGTCGCGCAGTGGCAGGAGTCCATGCAGAGCGCGAAGACCTGGACCTGGGAGGAGTTCCTGGCGGGCGTCACCGCCGAGGACCCGGGGAAGACGCCGGCCGGACGGCGGTTCTGGCACCAGCAGGACCTCGGGTCGATCCTCCGTACCTGGGGCCAGGTGGTTCCTGCCGAACGGAGCTATCTCCTGACCGTCCCGCCGCAGGGCGCCGCTGAGGACCTCCTGTGGCAGCGGTTCGCCTCCGTCATCGGCGTACCGGCCGCCCGGTACGACACCGCTGTGCGCGCCGGCGGGGGGAACCAGTCGCTCGGCGTCGTATCAGCGGAGCTGATGCGCCGGCTCAACATCGCCAGTCGCGAGCAGGGGGTGAGCTGGGCGGACTACACGCGCTACCTCAAGCATGGTCTTGCGAAGGGGCAGCTGTCGCGCAGGGCGGCCCTCGAGGAGGGCTTGCGGTTTCCCGAGGCGTGCTACCCGTGGGCCATCCAGCGGGCCAGGCGACTGGTGTGCGAGGTCGAGGGGTTCGGCCCGCGCGTGGTGGGTGATCTGGACGAGCTCGTCCCGGTCCCACCGAAACCCGGCACGGTGGCCCCGCTCGCCGAGGTGAGCACGGAGGACCTGCTGGAGGCGGCGCTGTTCGGCATCACGGGCCTCGTCGCCGCATTGGGAGCTCACCGGAGTGCCGTGGCAGGGGGCACCCCCGAGCCCGCCGAGCGGGACGGCGCGGTGGGCCGGTTGCTCGCGGCCCGCCGGCGCCGCACGATCGCGCGTGGGCCAAGCGCGTAACCGCCCCTTCACGCGGGCGGCCTACACTGCGATCGGGCCAGAGCCGACTCACGTAGGGCACGAGCGGGAAGCGGGACCGATGGGCGCCGGCGAGCGGATCGTCTACCTGCACATCGGGGCGCCCAAGACCGGCACCACCTACCTGCAGGATCTGTTCGAGCGCAACCGCGGTCGGCTCGCCGCCGACGGGGTGCTCTGGCCCGGTCGCACCTGGGGGGACCAGGTGCTCGCCGTCCGTGACCTGATCGGCGCCGATCCCTACGGCCACCGGCCGAGCGAGCGAGGTTTCCGGGGCGTGGCGACGGTTGCTGGACGAGATCCACGCCTGGGACGGCCGGGCCGCGGTGGTGTCGATGGAGTGGCTCGTCAATGCCACGTCCTGGCCGGCGTCACGGCGGAGTACCCCGGGGAGACCACCGCGGGTCGCCGGTTCTGGCAGCAGCATGACCTCGGTGCGATCCTTCGCACCTGGGGGCAGGAGGTGCCGCCCGATCGTACGCACCTGCTGACCGTGCCGCCGCGGGAGGCCGCCGCTGACCTGCTCTGGCAACGGTTCGCGTCCGTGATCGGGGTGGAACCGGACGGGTACGACACCGGGAGCGGTGACGGGAACCAGTCTCTCGGCGTGGTGTCAGCCGAGCTGATGCGCCGGCTCAACATCGTCACCCGCGAGCAGGGCGTCGACTGGCCGGCCTACGACACCTACCTGAAGTGGGAGCTCGCAAAGGGTGCACTGCCGCACCGGCAGGGGGTCGAGGCGCGTCTGGCGTTCCCGAGGCGGTGCTACCCGTGGGCGGTCGACCGGGCGGAGCGCCTGGTGTCGGATGTGGCGCGGTTAGGCCCCCGAGTGGTGGGTGATCTGCGCGAGCTCGTCCCGAGCACACCGCACGGCACGGAGGCCGGGCCGGCCGACGCGACAGCTGAGGAGCTCCTCGATGCGGCGCTGTTCGGCATCGCGACCATGGTCAAGTCGATCGACACCCAGCGGGAGGGCGGAGACCGTCTCCGGCGCGAGCTCGACGAGGCGCTCGCGGTGATCCGCGAACACCGGGAGCTCCCGCCCCGGGAACGGGTGAAGCGCACCGTCGTGGAACTCGGGGGGCACAGCCGCGCTGTGGGATGGGCGCTCGGGATACACCGGAAGATGAAGGGCCGGCGCCGGGAGTAGCCGCGGACCTGCTGCCGGGTAAGGATCCGCTATGGGCAGGGACCGACTCGACGAGTACCGCCGCAGGAGGCGGGCCGGCCGCACCCCTGAGCCGGTGCCGCCCGCGGTGCCGGCCGC
>JBOHCZ010000097.1:0-3565 GCA_050699195.1 Streptomycetales bacterium | reverse complement strand
GCAACCGCCGTGATCGCCGCGAACTCCGTGTCGTACTCGCCACGCACCTCGGCGACCATCGCCACCGCGCGCCGACGCAGTTCCGCAGGGTAGGGGGACTTCCTTGCCATGACTTGATCTTCCCTCCTGATCAAGTCTCCAACGAACCCGGGGGGTCTCATGGGCCCGTTGAGCGTGTCGTGAGGGAGGCACACCGTCTCCTGCCTACGGTTCCGGCTGTCTAAGGCTGGAATCGATCAGGGCGGGGAGACGGCGTGCGCAACGGGAGGGTATGGGCTCGGCTGCTCGGGGTCGAGCGCACCACGGTGGAACGGGTCGAGTTCGATGAGGACGCGGGGCTGTTGGTGGTGCACGCCAAGCCATACGCGAGCCAGCGTCGCCGGTGCGGGCTGTGCCGGCGCCGGAGCCCGGTCTATGACAGCGGGGACGGTCGGCGGCAGTGGCGGGCGCTGGACCTGGCACGATCCAGGCGGTGATCGAGGCCGAGGCACCGCGGATCCGCTGCGGCGAGCACGGTGTGGTGGTGGCTGCGGTGCCCTGGGCGCGCCATCACGCCGGGCACACCCGCTTCTTCGACGATCAGGTGGCGTGGCTGACGGTGCAGTGCTCGAAGACCGCCGTGACCCAGCTGATGCGGATTGCCTGGCGCACGGTCGGCGCGATCGTGGCCCGGGTGTGCGCGGACATTGACGCCTCCGTGGACCGGCTGGCGAACCTGCGCCGGATCGGGATCGACGAGGTTTCCTACAAGCGCGGGCACCGGTATCTGACCGTCATCGTCGACCACGACACCCGACGACTGGTGTGGGTCGCTCCCGGGCACGGCAAGAAGGTGCTGGAGGCGTTCTTCGACACCCTCGGGGACGAACGCGCCGGGCAGATCACCCACGTGTCCGCGGACGCGGCGGACTGGATCGCCGACGTGGTCACGGATCGGGCGCCGAACGCGGTCCGCTGCGCCGACGCCTTCCACATCGTCGCCTGGGCCACCGACGCCCTCGCCCAGGTCCGCCGGGACGCCTGGAACGAGGCCCGCAGAGCGGTCACCCGCCGGGTCGCCGGCCGGGCCAGTGGGCAGGCGCGAGCGCTCAAGCGGGCCCGCTACGCGCTGTGGAAGAACCCCGACAACCTCACGGACAAGCGACACCGACGGCAGGGCGTTGGTTGCGATCGATCGGTGAGGTTGACCGCCTGGAGAAGGTCACCGGCTTGCCGGTACGCGATGAGCGGCGGCTGCCGGGTGAGGCGAGACCGCACCCGCCTGTGGACTGCTACGCGGTCGCTCCCGCCAGCGCGAACACGGTGGCTAAGCTCGCCATCGGCATCGCCGACAACCAGGTCCTCACCCAGGTGGGAGAAGCTATCGGCACCCTGGACCTGCCGGTCGTCGTCTTCCCTCGCGTACGCCGCGCACGCTCGTCATCCGGGACGTCAACTCGGCTGATTTGCAAACAGAGGACCCGGACAGACTGTCAGGGCTCTCGCTTTTCGGTGCCCGGAACCTGTGTCCCATGCCGGGAGATACGGTGACAGCCGCGGAGCGCAGAGGCTGTCCGAGTGAGGTACCGAAGGGGGATCACCACTGATGACCGAGACGTCCGCTCGGCTTGGTCTAGATATGGGTGAATTCGGAAAAGATTCGCGTACTGTAATGATTGAGGGTGAAATCTGCCTCGACATGACAGATGGCCAACGTGGATGGTGCGAGGACGCTCTCGCCGGGATGCCGTTCCCTTGCTCACCGGAGTTGTTGAAGCCGCTGAACCGGCTACATGCGGTCAACAGCCGGCAGTGGGACGCCGAGGATCGGGTGCGGCGAGCTGGGGACGGGGAGATCCCGGCCATCAAGCGAGAGATCGACGAACTCAACAGCTTTCGCCACAAGCTCATCGAGCAGGTCGATCGAATCTTCAGCGCGGCGTGGGGTGCGAACCAGGACGTGCCTCCTCTTACGGAGTCGATCGGCTCGGCGCTTGACCGTCTCTCGGTGCTGACGCTACGGATCGTGCATACCGAGCGATTGATCGAGGATGAGGCTGGCGCGGTGGAACGCGTCGCGATTCAGCGTCGTCAGCGTGACGATCTCGTGTGGTCAATCGCGGTCGCTTGCGAGGATCTTGTGTCCGGCCGACGGCGTACGCCCCGACCTGAACGCATGAAGCTCTACGGAAAGCCCAAGCGATGAGCGGGGTCGTGTCGCTCCTCCAAGACGCTGGTGTCTGCGATGACAACTGATTACTCCGGCGATGGGGATGAGTTCGCGTACTGGCGCGACGGCCTGTTCCTGCGTCCCGACGGGGGCAACGCCGATGCGCTTGTCGAGCTCATCCGCTGCGCCCTCGATGAGGCGCTGAGCCATCAGGGTGCGGGGCCCGTTTATCCGCGCTGGGTCCAGGAGGATGGGCGCTCATCGGTGCGTGACGGACACCTGCCGGAGGGCCCTGTCGCACCGGAGGCGGTTCTCAGTCAACTGCGTTGGTGGCTCGCTGGATCGGTCAAGGTCCATCACCACATGTTCGCCAAGAACATCGTTCCGCCACCTTCGTTCGTCAACCTGGCGGCGCTGTGCGCGGTGTCGTTGTTCATGCCAAACGGCGTCACTGGAGAGGACGCCGCGGAGACCCTTTCCGCCGAGCTGTCCTGCGCCCGGGCGCTGGCGCGGCTGGCGGGGTACGACACGGATCGGGCAGGCGGCCTGTTCACGTTCGGCGGCACTGCGACCAACCTGTACGCGATCAACGTTGGCATATCCAAGGCGCAGCCCGACCACGCCGAGCGTGGGATCGAGCCTGGGATCGCCGTCGTCGGTTCCTGGCCAGCGCACTACTCGCAGAAGTCCGCGTGCGCGTGGCTTGGGATCGGCACCCAGAACTACATATCCGCCGCGTCGCTGCCCGACCAGACCACGGACCTGGAGTCGATGGAAGCGGCCTGTCGCGACGTGCTGGCACGCGGGCACCGACTTGCTTGCATCATGGGCGCAGGTGGGACGACCTCCAATATGGCTGTCGATGACTTCGTCGAGATCGCTACGATGCGGGACCGGCTGGCTGCCGAATATGAGCTGGATTACACGCCCCATGTGCATGCGGACACGGTCGTCGGGTGGGCCTACCTCTGCTTCATTGACTACGACCTGCATTGCAATCCTCTCGGTTTCAGCCCGCCTGTGGTGGCCAAGCTCTCACGGCTTGTGGAGCGACTGAGAACGGTGCGGCACGCTGACTCGTTCGGAACCGACTTCCACAAGACCGGGTTCGCGCCGTACACCTCCAGCATGATCGTCATGCGGGAGGGGCAAGACTTCTCGCGGCTACGCCGTGACGGCGGGGTCATGAGTCCGTTGTTCCATGACAAGGATGCCTACAACCCGGGGACTTTCACACTGGAAACGTCGAGGTCAGCGGCGAATATGGTCGCCACTTGGGTTGGCCTGCAGGCCCTAGTACGGCAGTCCGAGATCGTGATCTGTGCCGAGAGTGACTTCCTGTAACGCAGGACAGCCGCCCCGGTGATCTTGATGTGTGACGATCAACGATCTTGGGGCGGCTGCTGCCGCCATCGT
>JBOHCZ010000096.1:0-12059 GCA_050699195.1 Streptomycetales bacterium | reverse complement strand
TCCGCTACCACAAGGACAAGGGCGCCCTCGTCACGGTCTGCCTCAAACGCGTGCCCGACCCGCTCGAGTTCGGCATCACGATCATCGACGAGGACGGCCGGGTCGAGCGCTTCCTCGAGAAGCCGACATGGGGCCAGGTCTTCTCCGACACGGTCAACACCGGCATCTACGTCATGGAGCCCGAGCTCTTCGCCCACGTGCCCGCAGGTGAGGTGGTCGACTGGGCCGGCGATGTCTTCCCGCAGCTGCTCAGCGGCGGCCGGCCGATCTACGGCTACGTCGCTGAGGGCTACTGGGAAGACGTCGGTACCCACGAGAGCTACCTCCAGGCGCAGGCCGACGTCCTGCAGGGCAGGGTCGAGGTCGACATCGAAGGCTTCGAGATGTCACCAGGCGTGTGGGTCGCCGAGGGCGCGGAGGTCGATCAGGAGGCGGTCCTCAAAGGACCCCTCTACGTGGGCGACTACGCCAAGGTCGAGGCCGGCGCCGAGCTGCGCGAGCACACGGTCCTCGGCAGCAACGTCATCGTGAAGAGCGGTGCGTTCCTGCACCGCGCGGTGATCCACGACAACGTCTACATCGGGCCTCAGACCAATCTGCGGGGCTGCGTCGTCGGTAAGAACACCGACGTGATGCGGGCGGCGCGGATCGAGGAAGGCGTGGTCATCGGCGACGAGTGCCTCATCGAAGAGGAGTCCATCGTCGCGGCCGACGTCAAGGTCTATCCCTTCAAGACGATCGAGGCCGGGGCCGTCGTCAACACGAACGTCATCTGGGAGGCCCGCGGCCAGCGCAGCCTCTTCGGCCCGCGCGGGGTCTCCGGGATCCTCAACGTCGAGATCACCCCGGAGCTGGCCGTCCGCCTCGCCAGCGCCTACGCCACGACCCTGCGGAAGGGTTCGACGGTGATGACCGCGCGCGACCACTCCCGCGGAGCGCGGGCCCTCAAGCGCGCCGTCATCTCGGCACTCACCGCGAGCGCGATCAACGTCCGCGACCTCGAGGCACAGCCGCTGCCGGTAGCACGCCTCGAGACGGTGCGGGGCTGCTCGGGCGGCATCATGGTCCGCACCACCCCAGGGGTGCCGGAGAGCGTCGACATCATGTTCTTCGACGAGAGCGGCGCCGACCTGTCCCAGGCCGGGCAGCGCAAGCTGGACCGGGTCTATGCCCGGCAGGATTTCCGGCGGGCGTTCCCGGGGGAAATCGGCGACCTGGGCTTCTCCTCGCGGGCGTTCGAGAGCTACGCCAACGAGCTGTTGCGCGCCGTCGACACCTCCGGGATCGCCGAGGCGAGCCCGAAGGTCGTCGTCGACGCGGGCGGGGGCACGGCGTCCCTCATTCTGCCGACGCTGCTCGGCAAGCTCGGCGTGGATGCCTTCACGATGAACGTCGGCATGGACGAGGCGCACCCCACTGAGACATTCGACGAACGCCGGTCCTGCCTCGAACGGCTAGGCGAGGTCGTCTCGTCCGCGCGGGCGGCCTTCGGCGTACATTTCGACCCCGTGGGGGAGCAGATCTCGCTCGTCGACGAGCGCGGAGCGATCTTCTCGGACGGGCGGGCCCTGCTGGTGTTCCTCGACCTGGTCGCGGCCGAGCGAGGCGGCGGGGGCATCGCCCTGCCCGTCACGATCACGCGTGTCGCCGAACGGGTCGCGCAGTTCCACGGCGCCCAGGTGGAGTGGACGTCGACGTCACCGAGTGACCTCACGAGCGCCGCCGGGCGCCCCGGTACCGTGCTCGCGGCAGACGGGCGCGGTGGCTTCGTGGTGCCGGAGTTCAGCGACGTCATCGACGGTGTCGCTGCGTTCGTGCGGTTGCTCGGCCTCGTCGCGCGGACCCAGCTCAGGCTCAGCGAGATCGATGACCGTATCCCGCGCGCGCACCTGCGCCGCCGCGACCTCCCCACCCCTTGGGCGGCCAAGGGCATGGTGATGCGCTCGGTGGTCGAGGCAGCCGGCGATCGCGAGATCGACACCACCGACGGTGTGCGGGTCGTCGAGACCGACGGACGGTGGGTCCTGGTGCTCCCCGACCCCGCCGAGGCCGTCACGCACCTGTGGGCGGAGGGCCCCGACGACGAGGCCGCCGAGTCACTTCTCGCGGAGTGGGCCGGTGTCGTGGAACGGGCGGGGGACTGAGGCAACCGGCTCGAGACGGCGACGCCCCACTGTCGAGGAGGGTGCCCGCGAGCCCGTGCAACGATGGGGGGATGATCGAGCAGGGGACGCGGGAGAAGGCGGCCGCGCCCGGGCGGCGGGCCCGGCCGGACGCCTCCATGTCGCTGCTCAACAAGATCGTGGAAGGTGCCCTCGACGAGGGCTACGCTCAGGCCACCGCACGCAGGGCCGACCGCCAGGCCGGCGAGCAGCAAGGCGGCGAGCAGGGGCCGCGGGCCGCCACGACGTACGGCGTCCGGGTGTTCGTGGTCATCCTCGTGGGTGCGATGCTCGCCACCGCCTGGATCGAGGTACGCCGCGACGCCCCGACCAACGCCCGGGAACGCGAGGCCCTGATCGCCCGCATCAACGAGACCACCGCTGATGCGGACCACCTGCAGCGCCGCCTCGATACGCTGCGCACCCAGGTGAGTCGCGCCCAGGGCGGCGCGCTTGCGGCCACGTCGGAGGGCCAGGGGGTCGCCAGGCGACTCGACCGGCTCGAGCTCGCGACCGGCGCCGTGCCCGTCACAGGACCCGGCGTCGAGGTGACGGTCGACGACGCCGATACCGAGGACGACACCGTGGTGGGCGAGCAGGCGGCCGCCGAGCCGTTCGACCCTGGGCGGGTGCTCGACACCGACCTGCAGCGCCTCGTGAACGGCCTGTGGGTGTCAGGCGCCGAAGCCATCGCCATCAACGGTCAGCGGCTCACCTCCACCTCCGCGATCCGCGCCGCCGGGAGAGCCATACTGGTCGACTACCGCCCGCTCAGCCCGCCCTACGTGGTTCGGGCCCTAGGTGATCCCGAGACGCTGGAGGTGAGGTTCGTCGACGGGCCGACCGGCCAGACGCTGCGCGCCCTGGAGGACAATTTCGGCGTGCGGTTCGACATCGTCCCCCACGAGCGGTTGCAGCTGCCCGGCGCGTCCGGGGTCGACGTCAGACATGCTGAGCCGGCACCACGGGCCACGGAGGAGGGAGCGCGGTGATCGGGGCATTCGGGCTGGTCATCGGTATCGTCGCCGGTTTGATCGTGCGGCCGGAGGTGCCGCTTTGGCTGCAGCCGTACTTCCCGATCGCCGTCGTCGCGGCCCTCGACGCCGTCTTCGGCGGGCTGCGCGCGATGCTCGACGGCATCTTCGACGACAAGGTCTTCGTCGTGTCGTTCGTCGCCAATGTCGTGGTCGCGGCGATCATCGTGTACCTGGGTGACAAGCTCGGGGTCGGAGCGCAGCTCTCGACCGGCGTGGTGGTCGTCCTCGGGATCCGGATCTTCTCCAACGTCGCGGCGATCCGCAGGCACCTGTTCCGCGCATGAGCCAGACACCCGGGAGCCTGCCCCCGCCACCCCCGGAACCGCCCGGGGGCGACACCACCGGTACCGGGCGCGGGCGGCTCAAGGCCGCCCTCTGGCCGCCGCGGGTCAGCCGTGCTCAGCTGGTCGTCGCCGTCCTGCTGGCGCTGCTCGGCTTCGGCCTGGCCACCCAGGTGAGTTCCGGTGGCACCGACGCACGGCTACGGGGAGCACGTGAGTCCGATCTGGTGCAGGTGCTCGACGATGTCTCCGACCGCGCCGACAGGCTCTCCGACGAGGCCCGGCGGCTGGAGATCACCCGCGATCGCCTCCAGACCGGCACGGACCGCACGAACACCGCGCTCGAGCAGGCCCGCGAGCGGGCCAGGGCGCTCGGCGTCCTCGCGGGCAGCCTCCCGGCCAACGGGCCGGGCATCGATTTCACGATCATCGATCCGCAGCGGAAAGTCGACGCGGCGACGCTCGTCGATACGGTCAACGAACTCCGCGACGCCGGATCCGAAGCCGTCCAGGTCGACGGCGTTCGCGTCGTCGCGAGTACCGGCTTCACCGACGCGGGGCAGGGCCGGGTCGGCATCGACGGGCACGCCGCCCATCCGCCGTACCGCTTCAAGGTGATCGGCGACCCGAGGACCCTCGAGTCTGCGCTGGGCATCCCCGGCGGGGTGCTCGACGCGCTGCACCGGCAGGGCGCAGACGGCGTCATCGCCCAGAAGCGAGAGATCGAGATCAGCGCCTTGCACGCGGCGCGGGAGCCTGAGTACGCTCGCCCGGCGGCTGGATCCGCACAGCAGTCCGGCCAGTGACTCCGGTAGCCCGGCGGAGGCGGAGTCGACCCAGGAGAGGCAGGCTACGAGCCGGATGTACCCCCAGGACCTCAAGTACACGGCGGAGCACGAGTGGGTGCGCGGCCCGCGTGAGCCCCACGGCATCGTCCGGATCGGCATCACCGACTACGCCCAGAACGCCCTGGGGGACATCGTGTTCGTCACCCTGCCAGAGGTCGGGGGCAAGGTGGCGGCCGGCCAGCGCTGCGGGGAGCTGGAGTCCACCAAGAGCGTCAGCGACGTCTACGCCCCGGTCTCGGGAACCGTGACCGCCAGGAACGAGTCGCTCGACGCCACGCCGGAGGTCGTGAACTCCGATCCCTACGGGGAGGGGTGGATGTTCGAGGTGCAGCCCAGCGACCCAGCCCAGCTCGCCGGCCTGCTCGACGCCGAGACCTACCAGGCGTCACGGGAGGCGTAGGTTGTCGGCCGTCTCGGGGGGCTACCCCTCGAGCCCCGCGCCGCAATGATTGCCAGGGGGTCCCGCCCTGGAGTTGGATGCGTACAGGAGCGGTGTCTCGCGGCAGCAGGATGGCGATGCGGGGGAAGGGGTGAGTGCGGTCGGGTGAGCTGGGCCGAAGGCCCATGGTGAGCGCCAGCGCGGCAGGCGGTCGCCGACGCTCCCTGTTCACGAGCATGAGCGCTGCTCCTGGGCGGTCACCGGTGATCTCGTTGAACTAAGGAGAGCGCGATGCAGGACTTACGGCACATGCTCAACCGGGCAACGGCGCATCCGCCGCGGCACCTCCCGCTTCGCCCACGGGCCGTCAGGATCGGTGTCCTGATGGCTGTCCTCGCCGGCCTGCTCGTCGTTCCGGCCCTGCCCGTCGAGGGCGCCAAGGCGCAGCGTCCGGGCGCCGGCGCCGAGGCGCGGAACATGCGGTTGGTGGGTACGGATGACCTGCAAGCGCGCTCGGCCTACCAGCCGCTCATCGACTTCAATCCCGCCGCGGATCGCTGGATCGCCTACGTCGGCCACCACGCCGGCACGGCGGTCAACCCGCTCACCGGCGAGGAGGAGCCCAACGGCACCTCGATCGTCGACGTGACCGACCCGCAGCGCCCGAGGTACCTGCACCACATCCCGGGACCGGCCCCGGACGGGGGCGCTCAGATGGCCCGGGTGTGCGGAGGGAGCGACCTGCCCCAGGGCGCTCCCGGCAAGGAGTACCTGCTGCGGACGCTGGGCAACCAGGCGCACGAGATCTGGGACGTGACCGACCCCGCGGACCCCGAGCTGCTCACCACCATCGACGCCGGCAGGGGCACGCACAAGAACTGGTGGGAGTGCGGCACCGGCATCGCCTACCTGGTGTCGGCGGCGCCCGGCTGGCGCACCGACCGCATGACGCAGGTCTACGACCTCAGTGACCCGACCAATCCGGTTCACATCCGTGACTTCGGCCTCGTCGGCCAGCAGCCGGGCTCGACCGGCCCGGTGCCGACCGAGGTGCACGGCCCGATCAGCCTGGGTGACAAGGTGTACTTCGGCTACGGCACAGAGCGCAACGGCATCATGCAGATCGTCGACCGAGACAAGCTGATCAACGGCGACCCGGAGCCCACACCTGAGAACCTGCTCGCGCCGCAGATCTCCCGGCTCGACCTGTGCCCCTTCTGCGGCGGGGCGCACACCACGTTCCCGGTCCTCGACATTGCTGTCGAGGGGTTCGAGCACTTCCCGACGGGCTCGAACCGAGACGTCGCCGTCATCGTCAACGAGTCGGGAGAGAATTTCTGCGCAGCCCCGGACCCGGGCCCTGAGATGGTCTACCTCGCCGACATCACCGACCCGGCCAAGCCACAGATCATCTCGAACTTCCACGTCGACGAGCGGTCAGGACACTTCTGCGAACGGGGCGGACGCTTCGGCGCGCACTCGTCCAACGAGAACATGACGCCGATCTACTACAAGAAGCTGGTCTTCATCTCCTACTTCAACGCCGGGGTGCGGGCCGTGGACATCCGCAACCCGTTCCAGCCGCGGGAAGCGGCTCACTTCATCCCGGCCACCACCGAGAACACCGACCAGCGCTGCGGGACGCTCAACGGCCAGCAGCGCTGCGCGACCGTCATCCAGACCAACAACGTCGAGGTCGACGACCGCGGGTACATCTACATCGTCGACCGGGCCAACACCGGCATGCACGTCCTGCAGCTCACCGGGTCGGCGCAGCAAATCATCGAAGAGTGATCCCTCGGCGGTGAACGGCTGGCGGGGCAGAGGCGCCCCGCCAGCCGCCGAGGCGGTGCCCGATGGGCCTCACGCGCCCGGCGGGGAGAACCCACTCTCTCGGGTACAGCCTCACCTTCACGTGTCTTGCCGGTGCCGACCCTTGGCGTTGTCTAGGGTTAACCTGTCGTAGTTGACCCTTCTCGCGGCCCGCACCCAGTTTGCGGGCAACCATCAACCTCTAGTGAGGGTCGAGGGCCGAACCTCGGCCACAGCAGAATACGACGCTCCGCGGACCCCCGCGGCATGGAGGCCGAACCGATGCCGTTCTGCACCCAGTGCGGACACCACAACCCCGACGACGCCCGCTTCTGCTCGAGCTGTGGCGCCGCCCTCTGGCCTGTGGCGGGCGCAGACCGGACCGGCGACTCGACGTCCACGGTCTCGATCACGGGCATCGAGACGTTCGAGGGGGAGCGCACCGCCGAGCTGTCCGCGGCCGACCAGGCGGCCGTCGATGCCCTCCCTCCGGGCTCCGCCCTGCTGGTCGTCCAGCGGGGACCCAACTCCGGGAGCCGCTTCCTGCTCGACGCCGAGGTGACCAGCGCCGGCCGGCATCCGGAGAGCGACATCTTCCTCGACGACGTGACGGTTTCACGACGGCATGCCGAGTTCCGCCGGGCACCCGAGGGGTTCGTGGTGCACGACGTCGGGAGCCTCAACGGCACCTACGTGAACCGGGAGCGCATCGACCAGGCCCTGCTCTCCGGCGGCGACGAGGTGCAGATCGGCAAGTACCGGCTGGTGTTCTTCCCGAGTCACCACCCTGAAGCAGGCGGGGAGGTGCGGTGAGCGGGGCGGTCGCGAGATCGTTCATGAGCATCGGCGAGGTGCTCGCCAAGCTCCGGCCGGACTTCCCCGACGTCACCATCTCCAAGATCCGTTTCCTCGAGTCGGAGGGGCTGATCGAGCCTGACCGCACCCCCGCCGGCTATCGCAAGTTCACCCTCCGCGACGTCGAGCGGCTCCGCTACGTGCTTGCCTCCCAACGCGACCACTACCTGCCCCTGCGGGTCATCCGCGAGCACCTCGACGCCATCGACCGCGGGCAGGAGCCGCCGCGCCTGACCGGCCGCCCCCGGGTGCCGCGGGCACTGGTCACGGCGGACGGCGGGGGGCCGCGGGCCGAATCGCTGGCCCGCCCGGCGTCCGAGCTTCGCCTGTCGCGGGCCGAGCTCGTCGACGCCGCCGGCATCGAGGAGCGCCAGCTCGCCGAGTACGAAGCCTTCGGGCTGGTCGCACGCCGGGCGGGAAGCTCCCAGTACGACGGGGACGCGCTCGTCATCGCCAGGACGGCCGCCGAGATGGCCCGCTTCGGTGTGGAGCCCCGGCACCTGAGAGCGTTCAAGGCTGCCGCTGACCGTGAGGTGGGACTGGTCGAGCAGGTGGTGATGCCACTGCTCAGACAGCGCAGCCTGGATGCGCGCGCCCGGGCCGGCGAGACGGCGCGGGAGCTCGCCGCGCTGTCGGTCAGGCTGCACGCCGCTCTGGTCAAGTCGGGCCTGGGCCCCGGCCTCACCCGCTGACCGCCCCTCGCCGCTCTCCCCACCAGGAGCACCCGAGGTACCGTGGGACTGTGAATCAGCTCGACGTCGTCGGTGTCAGAGTCGAGATGCCGTCCAATCAGCCGATTGTGCTGCTGCGTGAGGTAGCGGGTGACCGCTACCTTCCCATCTGGATCGGGGCGGTCGAGGCCACGGCGATCGCGTTCGCGCAGCAGGGGGTCGTGCCGGCCCGTCCTCTGACCCACGACCTGTTCCGCGACGTACTCGAAGCGGTGGGCCAGGAGCTCGACCAGGTGCGGATCACCGGCCTGCAGGACGGTGTCTTCTACGCCGAGCTGGTGTTCGCGAGCGGGGCCGAGGTCAGCGCACGGCCCTCGGACGCCATCGCCCTCGCTCTCCGGACCGGGTCACCGATCTTCGGCAGCGACGATGTGCTCGACGAGGCCGGTATCGCCATCCCGGACGAACAGGAGGACGAGGTCGAGAAGTTCCGCGAGTTCCTCGACCAG
Organism: Streptomycetales bacterium; assembly: GCA_050699195.1. Classification (GTDB taxonomy): domain Bacteria; phylum Actinomycetota; class Actinomycetes; order JBOHCZ01; family JBOHCZ01; genus JBOHCZ01. Next base: position 3,505 of record JBOHCZ010000096.1, on the reverse strand, counting down.
ATCTCCCCCGAGGACTTCGGGCGCAGCGGCAGCTGAGCCCGCCGCGGGTCTTCCTGCTGGTCAACGGGCTGCCTACGAAGCGATAACCGCGGCGCGTCGTCGTTGACGGCGGGGGAAGCGCGGCTTACCTTCGACGGGAGAGCAGGAAATCCCATCCGTGTAGTCCGCGGTGCCACCGCGGACCATGGTGAGACGGAGGCCCGGCGTGAGCGGCAGCGGCGATAGCACGGCGCAGGGCGGCGGCCCGCCCGAGCGCCCGCGGAGCGCGGCGCGTCAGGAGCTGCTCTTCACCGGCGATCTTCCCGGCCCGCCTGAGGAGGACGTGGGCTACCGAGGCCCTACCGTGTGCGCCGCCGCGGGGATCACCTACCGCCAGCTCGACTACTGGGCCCGTACCGGGCTGATCGAGCCGAGCATCCGTCCCGCCCACGGCTCAGGCACCCACCGGTTGTACAGCTTCCGCGACATCCTCGTCCTCAAGGTGGTCAAGCGACTGCTCGATACCGGGGTTTCGCTGCAGAACATCCGGACCGCGGTCGGGCACCTCCGCGCACGGGGTGTCGATGATCTCGCTCAGCTCACGCTGATGAGCGACGGTGCGAGCGTGTACGAATGCACCTCGGCCGACGAGGTCTACGACCTCGTCCAGGGCGGCCAGGGCGTCTTCGGGATCGCGGTCGGCGCGGTCTGGCGCGAGATCGAGGCCAGCCTCGCCGAACTGCCGGGCGAGCGCGCCCAGCCGGGTGGACGCCCGGAAGACGAACTGGCCCGCCGCCGGGTCCGCAAGACCGGGTAGCCGATCCCCGCGCCCCGGCCGGGCGCTCTCCCGCGTCGCGCGGCGCGCGGCTGGTAGCGTCGATGACTGCCGGTGAACTCGCGCGGGAGAGTCCCCACACAGCCGGTGTGGGGCGCCGAAGGAGCAACACTCCCCGGAATCTCTCAGGCCAAAGGACCGCGCGGGCGAGGCACCTCTGGAGAGCAGGGGCGGCCGCTGAGCTGGGGCACACCCACGGCGGCGGGCGGCCCTCACCGACGGGGCAAGCCGGGTCGTGCGGGGCGCATGACCGGTGAACCTCTCAGGTACCGACGACAGAGGGGGAGGCCGACGGCGTGGCATGCGCTACCGCGTTCACGACCCAGGAGGCTCCATGACTCACCGGCCCACCTCGACCGATCACCTCGCCGCCTTCGCCGACCGCCACATCGGCCTGGACGCCGAGGCGGAGGCGAAGATGCTCGCGCACGTGGGCTACGGCTCACTCGACGAGCTCGTGGCCGCCGCCGTCCCCGAGGCGATCCTGCAGTCCGCACCGCTCGCGCTGCCGGCGGGCCGCAGCGAGGCCGAGGTCCTCGACGAGCTGCGGGAACTCGGCGGACGGAACCGGACGCTCACCCAGATGATCGGCCTGGGGTACCACGACACGATCACCCCACCGGTCATCCGGCGTAACGTCCTGGAGAGTCCCTCCTGGTACACCGCCTACACGCCCTACCAGCCGGAGATCTCGCAGGGCAGGCTCGAGGCGCTGCTGAATTACCAAACTCTGGTCTCCGACCTCACAGGGCTCGCGGTCTCCAACGCCTCGCTGCTCGACGAGCCGACCGCGGCAGCCGAGGCGATGGCACTCTCCCACCGGGCGGCCCGGCGCGGCGGAGCGTTCCTGGTCGACGCCGACTGCCTGCCGCAGACCCTCGCGGTGCTGCGCACCCGAGCGGAACCACTGGGCATCGAGGTGGTCGCCGCCGACCTCGACGGGGGGCTGCCCGACGGCGAGTTCTTCGGAGTGCTGGTGCAGTTCCCCGGGACCAGCGGCGCCGTACGCGATCACGGCCCGCTGATCGAGGCCGCCCACGAACGCGGCGCGCTGGTGACGGTGGCCGCCGATCTGCTCGCGCTCACCCTGCTGCGGCCGCCGGGGGAGATCGGCGCGGACATCGCCGTGGGCAGCGCGCAGCGGTTCGGCGTCCCGCTCGGCTTCGGTGGGCCGCACGCCGGCTACATCGCCGCCCGGGAGGGCCTGGCGCGTTCGCTGCCCGGCCGCCTGGTCGGGGTGTCCATCGACGCGGACGGCCATCCGGCCTACCGGCTCGCGCTGCAGACCCGCGAGCAGCACATCCGGCGGGAGCGGGCGACCAGCAACATCTGCACCGCCCAGGTCTTGCTCGCGGTCATGGCGAGCATGTACGCCGTGTATCACGGCCCCGAGGGGCTCACGGCCATCGCACGCCGGGTGCACGGGCACGCGGTGACGCTCGCCGCGGGCCTGCGCGCGGGCGGCGTGGAGGTAGGGCCGCGGGCCTTCTTCGACACGATCTGGGCGCGCGTGCCGGGCCGCGCGGCGGACGTCGTGGCGGCTGCTGCGCAGGCCGGGGTCAACCTGCGCCTGGTCGACCCCGACACCGTGGCGGTGTCCTGCGACGAGGTCACCCGCGGGGAGCACATCGAGGCCGTTCGGCGGGCCTTCGGGGGCGGGCACTCTCAGGCCGGCGCTACCAACGCCGCCGGCGTTGGTTTCGACGGTGACACTGCGAGCGCCGCGACTGACCGGGCGCTACCCAGGGAGCTGCTGCGCACCAGCGAGTTCCTCACCCATCCGGTCTTCCACGCCTACCGGAGCGAGACCGCGATGCTGCGGTACCTGCGCCGGCTCGCCGACCGCGACCTCGCGCTGGACAAGACGATGATCCCCCTCGGCTCGTGCACGATGAAGCTCAACGCGGCAGCCGAGATGGAACCGGTGAGCTGGCCGGAGTTCGCCAGGATCCACCCGTTCGCCCCGGTGGAGCAGGCGGAGGGGTACCTGGCGCTGATCGGCCAGCTCGAGCGGTGGCTGGGCACCATCACCGGCTACCAGGCGGTGTCACTGCAACCCAATGCGGGTTCGCAGGGCGAGCTCGCGGGCCTGCTCGCGGTACGCGCGTACCACCGCGACCGCGGCGCGGGGCAGCGGGACGTGTGTTTGATCCCGTCCTCGGCGCACGGCACCAACGCCGCGAGCGCGGTCATGGCCGGGATGAGGGTCGTGGTCGTGGCCTGCCGGGACAACGGGGACGTCGACGTCGACGACGTGCGGGCGAAGATCGCGGAGCACCGCGACCGGCTCTCGGTGCTGATGGTCACCTACCCCTCGACGCACGGGGTGTTCGAGCCCGCCATCGCCGAGATCTGCGCCCTCGTGCACGACGCGGGCGGCCAGGTCTATGTCGACGGGGCGAACCTCAACGCGCTCGTGGGTCTGGCCAAGCTCGGGGAGTTCGGGGCGGATGTCTCCCACCTCAACCTTCACAAGACGTTCTGCATCCCGCACGGCGGCGGCGGCCCCGGCGTCGGCCCGATCGGCGTCGGCGCCCACCTGGCCCCCTTCCTGCCGAACCAGCGTTCGACCGGCTACGTGCGCAGCGAAGACGGCATCGGGGCGGTCAGCGCCGCGCCTTACGGCTCGGCGTCGATCCTGCCGATCTCGTGGATGTACATCGCGATGATGGGTGCCGAAGGCCTCTCCAG
>JBOHCZ010000095.1:0-6207 GCA_050699195.1 Streptomycetales bacterium | reverse complement strand
TCGCCATCACCGGGCAGGTGCCCAGCGCCGCCATCGGCACCGATGCCTTCCAGGAGGCGGACATCTGCGGCATCACGCTGCCGATCACCAAGCACAACTTCCTCGTCACCGACCCCGCCGAGATCCCCAAGACGATCGCCCAGGCCTTCTACATCGCCTCGACGGGCCGTCCCGGTCCGGTGCTCGTCGACATCGCCAAGGACGCCATGCAGGCGCAGACGACCTACGCCTGGCCGCGCCAGCTCGACCTGCCGGGCTACCGGCCGACCGTACGGCCGCACGCGAAGCAGGTGCGGGAGGCCGCGCGGCTGATCGCCGAGTGCCGCAGGCCGGTGCTCTACGTCGGCGGCGGGGTCGTGAAGGCCGCGGCGTCGCCCGAGCTCAAGGTGCTCGCCGAGCTGACCGGCATCCCGGTCGTGACGACGCTGATGGCGCGGGGGGCGTTCCCGGACAGCCATCCGCAGCACCTCGGCATGCCGGGTATGCACGGCACGGTCGCGGCCGTGACGGCCCTGCAGAAGTCGGACCTCATCATCAGCCTGGGCGCGCGCTTCGACGACCGGGTCACGGGCAAGCTCTCGACCTTCGCTCCCGAGGCCAAGATCATCCACGCCGACATCGACCCCGCGGAGATCTCCAAGAACCGCGCGGCGAACGTCCCCATCGTGGGCGACTGCCGTGAGGTCCTCGCCGACCTCGTCGTCGCGGTGCAGGCCGACCATGCGGAGGGCCGCCGCGCGGACCACGCCGGCTGGTGGCAGTCGATCGACGGGTGGCGCACCACCTACCCGCTGGGCTACGGGATCCCGGCCGACGGTTCGCTCGCGCCCGAGTACGTCATCGAGCGGCTCGGCAGGATCGCCGGCCCCGATGCGGTGTACGTCGCGGGGGTCGGGCAGCACCAGATGTGGGCCGCGCAGTTCATCTCCTACGAGAAGCCGCGGCGATGGCTGAACTCCGGCGGTCTCGGGACGATGGGCTACGCCGTGCCGGCGGCCATGGGAGCCAAGGTCGGTGATCCCGAGGCGACGGTGTGGGCCATCGACGGCGACGGCTGCTTCCAGATGACCAACCAGGAGCTCGCCACCTGTGCGATCAACCGCATCCCGATCAAGGTCGCGGTGATCAACAACTCGACCCTCGGCATGGTGCGGCAGTGGCAGACGCTGTTCTACAACGCGCGGTACTCCAACACCGACCTGCCGCGCATCCCCGACTTCGCCAAGCTCGCCGAGGCCTACGGCTGCGTGGGGCTGCGCTGCGAGAAGGCCGACCAGGTCGACGCGACGATCGAGAAGGCGATGGCCATCGACGACATGCCGGTCGTGGTGGACTTCATCGTGCACCAGGACGCCATGGTCTGGCCGATGGTGCCGGCCGGTACGAGCAACGACGACATCCAGGTGGCCCGGGGGATGCGTCCGGACTTCGACGAGGACGACAGCTAGCCCACAGGCAGCCACAGGCGGCAGGAAGAGGATGCAGGCCGTGTCCAAACACACGCTTTCCGTGCTGGTCGAGAACAAGCCAGGCGTGTTGGCCCGGATCTCCGGGCTGTTCTCCCGGCGCGGGTTCAACATCCACTCGCTCGCGGTGGGCCCGACAGAACATGCCGACATCTCGCGCATGACGATCGTGGTCAACGTCGAGGAGCACCCGCTGGAGCAGGTGACCAAGCAGCTCAACAAGCTCGTCAACGTCCTCAAGATCGTCGAGCTGGAGCCGGCCGCCTCGGTCCAGCGGGAGTTGCTGCTCGTCAAGGTCAGGGCCGGTCTCGAGACCAGGTCACAGGTCCTCGAGACGGTGGCGCTGTTCCGGGCCAAGGTCGTCGACGTCGCCCCGGACGCCGTCACCGTCGAGGCCACGGGCGACGCCGACAAGCTCGACGCGATGCTGCGGGTGCTCGAGCCGTTCGGCATCAAGGAGCTGGTGCAGTCCGGGCTGGTGGCGATCGGCCGCGGCCCGCGCTCGATCACCGACCGAAGCCTGCGCTCGCTCGACCGCCCGGTCGACCGGACCGCCTGACAGAAGGGAAGCCCTCGTGGCCCAGCTGTACTACGACGACGACGCCGACCTCTCGATCGTGCAGAACCGCCATGTGGCGGTCCTCGGGTACGGGAGCCAGGGTCATGCCCACGCGCTGTCGCTCCGAGACTCCGGAGTGGACGTCCGGGTCGGCCTGCCGGAGGGCTCGCGCAGCCGTGCCCGGGCCGAGGAGCAGGGGCTCCGGGTGCTGACCCCCTACCAGGCCTGCGAGGAGGCCGACCTCGTCGTCGTTCTCGCGCCCGACCCGATCCAGCGTCACCTCTACGCAGCGGCCGTCGAGCCCAACCTGGTCGACGGCGACGCGCTGTTCTTCGGGCACGGCTTCAACATCCGCTTCGGGTTCGTCGGGCCCCCGCCCGGCGTCGACGTCTGCATGGTCGCCCCCAAGGGGCCGGGTCACCTGGTCCGCCGGCAGTTCTCCGAGGGCCGCGGGGTGCCGGTGCTCGTCGCGGTCGAGCAGAACCCGACGGGCAAGGCGTGGGACCTCGTGCTCTCCTACGCCAAGGCGATCGGGGGCACCCGCGCCGGGGCGATCGCGACCACGTTCACCGAGGAGACGGAGACCGATCTCTTCGGTGAGCAGGCGGTGCTCTGCGGTGGCGTGTCGGAGCTGATCAAGTCGGGGTTCGAGACCCTGGTCGAGGCGGGCTACCAGCCCGAGGTGGCCTACTTCGAGTGCCTCCACGAGATGAAGCTCATCGTCGACCTGATGTATGAGGGCGGGATCTCGAAGATGTACTGGTCGGTCTCCGAGACGGCGGAGTACGGCGGGTACACGCGCGGCCCGCGGATCATCCCCGACAGCACCAAGGAGGAGATGCGGCGGATCCTCGCCGGGGTGCGTGACGGCTCGTTCGCCCGGGAGTGGATGGACGAGTACGACGCCGGCCTGCCCAACTACAAGCGCTACTTCGCCGAGCACGAGGAGCACCCGATCGAGGTCACGGGTCGCGCGCTGCGCCCCATGATGAGCTGGATCGAGGACGACGGCTGAGCGCCGGCTGACCGGCCACGGCGCGGGTTGCGGGGCCGTCCGGGGTTGCGTGTCAGGGGGTGCGCGGGACTGCCACTAGACTTGGGCACCAAGGGGGCGCACAAGGGGGGCACAGCGTTGTGCTAGCCCACAACACGTGTCACCACCGGGCCCCGCACCTGAAGCCGCACAAGGAATCGCCTCGCCGTGAGCAAGCCGGTCATCCTCATCGCCGAAGAACTCTCCCCTGCGACCGTCGGCGCCCTCGGCCCCGACTTCGAGGTCCGCTTCTGCAACGGAGCCGACCGCGACGAGCTGCTCCCGGCGCTCGCAGACGCCGATGCCGTTCTCATCCGCAGCGCTACCAAGATCGACGCCGAGGCCATCGCGGCCGCACAGCGTCTGAGGGTCGTCGCACGTGCGGGGGTCGGCCTCGACAACGTCGACGTCCGGGCGGCGACCAAGGCGGGCGTCATGGTGGTCAACGCGCCGACCTCCAACATCGTGAGCGCGGCCGAGCACGCCGTCGCCCTGCTGCTGGCGACCGCCCGCACCATCCCGCAGGCCGACGCGGCACTCAAGCGGGGTGAGTGGAAGCGCAGCAAGTACACCGGGGTGGAGCTGGACGAGAAGGTGGTCGGCATCGTCGGTCTCGGCCGCATCGGCGTGCTGGTCGCCCAGCGGCTGCAGTCGTTCGGGGTGGAGCTCATCGCCTACGACCCCTACGTGCAGGCCACCCGGGCCTCCCAGACCGGCGTACGCCTGGTGAGCCTCGAGGAGCTGTTGCGGGACAGCGACTTCATCTCGGTGCACCTGCCCAAGACCCCCGAGACGGCCGGCCTGATCGGCGAGGAGCAGCTCAGGCTCGTCAAGCCTGCCGTGCGGGTGATCAACGCCGCCCGCGGCGGCATCGTCGACGAGGAGGCCCTCGCCATCGCCCTCAAGGAGGGTCGCGTGGCCGGCGCGGCCGTCGACGTGTTCGCGAACGAGCCGTGCACCGCGAGCCCGCTGTTCCACTTCGACAACGTCGTGGTCACCCCGCACCTGGGTGCGAGCACCCATGAGGCGCAGGAGAAGGCCGGCGTGGCGGCGGCCAGGTCGGTGCGCCGCGCCCTCGCCGGCGAGCTGGTGCCCGACGCCGTGAACGTGCAGGGCGGCATCATCGCCGAGGACGTCCGGCCGGGTCTGCCGCTCGCGGAGAAGCTCGGCCGCATCTTCACCGGTCTCGCCGGGCACGTCGCGGCCCAGCTCGACGTGCAGGTCCGCGGCGAGATCACGCAGCACGACGTCAAGGTTCTCGAGCTCGCGGCGCTCAAGGGGGTGTTCTCCGACGTGGTCGAGGACCCCGTCACCTACGTGAACGCGCCGCTGTTCGCGCAGGAGCGCGGCGTCGAGGTCCGGCTCACGACGAGCGCCGAGAGCCCGGACTACCGCAACCTCGTGACAGTGCGGGGCATCCTGCCCACGGGTCAGATCGTTTCGGTGTCGGGCACGCTGTCCGGCCCCAAGCACATCGAGAAGATCGTCGAGGTCGACGGCTTCGACATCGAGATCCAGCCCACCGAGCACATGGCGTTCTTCCGGTACGAGGACCGCCCGGGCATCGTGGGGGTCGTCGGGCGGATCCTCGGCGACACCCACGTCAACATCGCGGGCATGCAGGTCAGCCGCGACACCAGGGGCGGGCATGCCCTGATGGCCCTCACCGTCGACTCCGCGGTCCCGCACCGCGTGCTCGACGAGATCCGCCGCTCGATCGGGGCCGCGGACGCGCGGATGGTCGATCTCGAGGAGTAGTTCCGACCGGATCGGTTGCCGCTCCGCACGGCCGCGATTCCCGGAGGCGCAAACGGAGCAGTCATGGCTGACATGCCTGACATGCCGGACACGGCGAGCGAGGCCCTGCTGGTGGCCCTGCAGGAGGCATTGGACCGCCGCGACAACGGCGGCGGCCCGCGTGTCTGAGTGCGCCGCGACGGAGGCTGCCCCCGTCGCGGAATGGTAAAGAAAGGGGAAATATACTCGCTGTAAGCGGGATGTTTGCGCTGAGTTACCGCGCAGGGTCTCCCCATCAGGTGCGGCGTGTGGTTAGGGTCCGGGAAGAACGCCTGGAAGCTAGCAGGCCCAACGCTGGCGCCTCCTCCGCGCTGGCGTCCAGAGATCTGTTGGTCGCACCCGCCGGCAGATCTCGCCGCGTGGCCCCCGTGATATCCCCCCGTCGCGGGGGCCACGCCGGCTCGGGCCACCGCGCTAGGCAACTGCGCTGGGCCACGGCTAGACCACGGCTAGACCACGGCTAGGCCACCGCGTCCGACCCGATATCTCCACGGTCCAGACGGCGGTTAGGCTCGCCCCATGTCCCGTACGATCCGCCTCGCGGTCATTCCCGGCGACGGCATCGGCCCGGAGGTCGTGGGTGAAGCCTTGCGCGTGCTGCACGCGGCCCTCCCGGCCGACGTCAAGGTGGAGACCACCGACTACGACCTCGGGGCCCGGCGCTGGCACGCGACCGGTGAGACCCTGCCGGACCCGGTCCTGCGCGAGCTGCGTGGCCACGACGCGATCCTGCTCGGCGCGATCGGCGACCCGAGCGTGCCCAGCGGGGTGCTCGAACGCGGGCTGCTGCTGCGCATCCGGTTCGAGCTCGACCATCACGTCAACCTGCGCCCGGTCAAGCTGTTCCCCGGGGTCTCCACGCCACTCGCCGGAGTCTCGCCGGACGACGTGGACATGGTGGTGATCCGCGAGGGCACCGAGGGGGCGTACTGCGGCGCGGGCGGCACCCTGCGCCGGGACACGCCGCAGGAGATCGCGACGGAGGAGAGCATCAACACCGCGTACGGCGTCGAGCGCGTCGTGCGGCACGCCTTCCGCTGCGCCGTCGCGCGGCCACGCCGTCAGCTCACCCTGGTCCACAAGACCAACGTGCTCACCCACGCGGGTGACCTGTGGCAGCGCACGGTGCACCGGCTGGCCCGGGAGTTTCCCGCCGTGAGCCTCGACTACTGCCACGTCGACGCCGCCGCGATGTTCCTGGTCTCCCAGCCGCGCAGGTTCGACGTCGTCGTGACCGACAACCTGTTCGGCGACATCCTCACCGACCTGGGCGCGGCCGTCGCGGGCGGGATGGGCCTGGCGGCGAGCGGGAACCTGGACGTGAGCGGGGCCAACCCGGCCATGTTCGAGCC
>JBOHCZ010000094.1:0-2550 GCA_050699195.1 Streptomycetales bacterium | reverse complement strand
CGGCAGCAGCCGCCCCAAGATCGTTGATCGTCACACATCAAGATCACCGGGGCGGCTGTCCTGCGTTACAGGAAGTCACTCTCGGCACAGATCACGATCTCGGACTGCCGTACTAGGGAGTTGGCGATGGCAGCTCGGCGGTTAAGCGGATTCCTGGGCTGGCGTGGTCGCGTTCTGGCTCGGCTTTGGGCTGGTCTACGTCGTGTTCCGCTCCAGCGTGAACGAGGACACCAGGATCGCGGCCATTACGTTGGGGGAGCTCGCGGAGATCGCGTTGCTCATCCCGCTCTGGCCCGTGGAGGTACTCGGCCTGAGCATCCAGATCTGAATCATTGACATGCACACCTGAACACAATCGACTGGTTCTCGGCCGGACACCGGGGCACAACAGCAGGTCAGGCCGGCTCGTAGGCTCTCGGGCCAGCGTGGGCCAGCGTGGGCCAGCGTGGGCCAGCCCCTTGTGTTCAAGTGTGTCCGCGAACGGAGAAGCCAGCGTAAGTTGACCGGCCTACGCGGACGCGTGCTGAAGCAGGCCCAGCTGGGCGAGGAACTCCATCTGATCGAAGTAGAAGCGGTGGCGCGTGACGACGCCGTTCTCGACGGTCGCCAGGTCGCACCCGCGCACCCGTACGCTCCGTCCAGTGGCCGGCAGGGTTCCACCCGTAGGAAGCCTCAGAGGAGCCGTGTTCGTCCCGACCAGGAAGCCTTCATCGATCGCGGTGTTGCCGGATTCGTGTTGATCGATGGACTCGTACGCCGCGTCGGGACATGCGTCCACGAACCCTGTCAGGTACTGGACGATCTGTTCGCGACCGTTCAATTCCCCCTGGTCCGGGGTCACGGCAACAGCATCGATCGCGTAGAGCGAAGCAGCAGTGTCCAGATCCTTTTTGAAGATCGCTTCAGTGAGCCGATCCATGACCTCACGGGCCTGTCCCATGATTCCCTCCGATGCACTGGCCAGGTCGCCGACGCTCGTAACGTCGACGCCACCCGTCGTTGCGGTTGCCCGTGCTGCGAACATGTGCGCGAAGGGAAGCCCCTGTCCATGGGCCGAAGGAACTAGTCACGGCCGCTGCCCGGCAGTTGGCTGGTCAGCAGACCGGCAGGAGCCCAGGCCTCGGCGACACGTCTGCGCCGCCAGCCCCGGGGCGGCCGTTAGCGGGTCTTCGCCAGGGCGGTCAGGGTGCGCTCGCCGCCGGGGTCAGCGCTGGTGACGGGGTGGATCGCGACCTCGTCGAGTCCGGCGGCCGCGTAGGCCGCCAGGTGCGCTCGTACCTCCCCGGCGTCGCCGACCAGGCCGACCGTACTCGCGGCCTCTCGCGGCAGCGCGGCGAGCAGCTCCTCGCGGCCGGCACCCGCGCGGGCCAGCTCCACGGCCTCGCCGAACCCGGCGGCGGTGAACATCTCGCTGTATCCGCGCACCGTGAGGTACCCGACGACGCTCCGCATGATCTGGGCATGGGACACCGGGTCAGGATCGACGGCCGCGGGCAGCCAGGCAGCCAGCCGGGGGGGCGTACGGCCTGCGCGCTCCGCCGCCGCGTCCAGCTTGGCGCGGAACTCGCCGGCCTGCTCCGGGGAGACCAGGTCGAGCAGCATGCGGTCGGAGTGTTCCGCCGCGACAGCGATGGCCCGGTCGCCGAACGCCGCCACGGTGAGCGGCCCGCCGGGCGGTGCCAGCCGCCGCAAGAAGCCGTGGGCGGGCACGACCGCCCTGTCCTGCTCGGCAGGCTCGCCTCCCATGAGGGTCCGTACAGCCTTCGCGCTCTCGGCCAAGACGCTGCCAGCCCGGGCGCGCGACCGGCCGTGCAGCCCCTCGACCACCCGGGTGCTGGACGTGCCGAGGGCCACGCCGATCGAGCGGCCGGTGAGGGCGGCAGCCGACGCGGCGCCCCTCACGATCGTCGCCGGGTCCCGGACTGAGACGGGCACCGGCCCGGCCGTCATCGCAACATGGTCGGTGGCCAGCCCGATCGCGGTCGTGAGCACGAACGCGTCCCAAGTGGGCCCTTCTCCGATCCACAGTTCGCCGTACCCGAGACGGTCCGCCAGCGACGCGACGAGCAGGGCCTCCTTCGGCGGACGATCGTCCTCCCGGGCTGCGACAACCACGCTGAGGTCCACGAACCCACCCTAACCAGGCGGCAGGTTGGCTTCAGATAAGCGATGGGCACAGGGATGAAAGATGACCCTCGTGACCTGTGGTGTCGTGGGTGGAGACGAGGGGACTTGAACCCCTAACCCCCGCCTTGCAAAGCAGGGACCCGAGGAGGCGTGTGGTCTCGGTATTCGCCCACGCTTTCCCACGGGGGCGTTCGCACCACCGTTGACCGCGAATTACCGCTATCTGCCGGCTGATCTGGCGCGGATCTGGCACGTCGGTCCCCTCAGGCCGCCGCGCGCGGTCCCGGCAAGTCTCCTCGTGGCGAGGGTGGTGCGGAGGGTTTGGTCGGTGTCCTGTATCGGGCCGGGAGCGATGCCCCCCTTAGCCTTGCCTGGCGCACGGGCTGGCTTCCTAGCCTGCCCGCATGGCCCGAGCCTGGGGGG
>JBOHCZ010000093.1:0-29061 GCA_050699195.1 Streptomycetales bacterium | reverse complement strand
TCGTTGCACTGCCCGACCCCATGTCGTCGCCTGCCAAGCCCACCCCTAGTCGCGCGGACGGCCGTCGACGGTGTTCACCAGGGGCGCGGGCGGCTGGCTCTGCTGACGAGCAGAGCCAGCCTGGCCGTCGCCGGGCAGCGAGGGCGCCGCCGCCGGCTTGTAGCCGTACCCGTAGCCGTACCCGTAGGCGTAGGCGTCGCCGCCCTTGGTGGGGACGCAGTTGAACAGTGTCCCCAGCACCCGCGCGTGCACCGCCGTGAGATGCTGCACGGCCCGGTGGACCTGCTCGCGCCGCACCTTGGCGTACCGGACGACCAGCACGACGCCGTCGCACGAGCGAGCCAGCACCGCCGCGTCGGTGACGGGCAGCAGCGGCGGGGCGTCGATCAGCACGACGTCCGCCTCGGCCTCCAGCAGCGTGAGCAGCTCCTGCATGCGGGAGGAGCCCACCAGCTCGCTCGGGTTGGGTGGGATCGACCCGCTCGGCAGCACCTTCAGCGGCAGGTTCCCCCACGGCTGCAGGACGTCGTCGAGGCCGGCCTGGCCGATGAGGACGTCGGTGAGCCCGACGGCGCCCTCGAGGCCCAGGTACTTGTGGACCTTCGGGCGCCGCAGGTCGGCCTCCACCAGCACCACCCGCTGCCCGGCCTGGGCCATCGTGATGGCCAGGTTGCACGTGGCGGTGGACTTGCCTTCCTGCGCGATCGCACTGGTGAAGACGATCCGCCTGGACGGCCGGTCGACGTCGATGAACTGCAGGTTGGTCCGCAGCTGGCGGAACGCCTCGGCGCGGGGTTCATGGCCGGGCAGGTGTACGACGAGGGGGCGCTTGGCCGCCTTGCCGTCGAAACCGACCATGGCGAGGGAGGGGGCGTTCGTCAGCGCGGCGAGCTCCTCGCCCCGCCGGACGGACCGGTCCAGGCTCTCGCGCAACACGGCCGCGCCGACCCCGAGGAGCACACCGATGAGCAGGCCGAGTGCGATGTTGCGTACCGGCTGCGGGGCGACCGGGGCCGCCGGCAGCCGCGCCTCGTCGACGACGGTGACCCGCACCAGCGAGGGACGATCTCCTTCGGGCCGCTCCAAGCGCTCGATGAGCTGGACGAGCTCCGACCCCACCTTGTCGGCGATTTCCTGGGCGCGCCGCGGCCACCGGTCGTTGACCGTGACTTCCATCAGAACGGTCTCCGGGAGGGCCTGTGCCTGGACCTTCCCCCTGAGCGTGTCGGGGCTCATGTTCAGCCCCAGGCCCTCGACGACACCGCGGGCCACGCGCCGGCTCGTGGCGAGATCGGCGTAGGACTGCGCGCGTTCCTGGGAGAACAGGCCGCCCTGGTACGCGATGCCCGCGTCTCGTTCTGATTGGGCAACCGAGACGAACGCCTTGATGGAGGCCGAATAGCTCGGAGGTGTCGCCTCCGTCAGGGCTACCGATGCCCCGAGCGACAGCACCATCGCGAAGAGCACGATCCTCCACCTGCGGCGCAAGAGCACCAGATAGTCTCGGAAATCCACGAATCCCGTCCGTTCTTCTCTCGAACTGCGCAGCAGTTGCACCGCGCAGCAGCCCTTGCGAAACCGGCCCGTGCACGTTTCCCGGCGATCACTTCCCTACCAGGATCACGCCTTAGCTAGCTCGCCCCGACGATCACGCCGAAGTTCCCCCATATGGAGGTTCGGTGCTCCGGTGTATGGCTGTCATCTGGGGGAAGCGCTGCTCTGATGAGGCGAATCCTGGTGATCTCGGGCTGCGCGTGTTTCCCGCTGCGCGAGACTCGGTGAGCGAAATCCTGAGGTGTGGAAAGGTCCGAACGAGGGGGAGGCGTTGGGTATTCTGCCGACCGGCCGGACGATGTCTCGCTCCGGATGGGGAGCCCTGCTCGAGCGGGGCCGTGGTCTGCTTCAGGTCACAATCGACGCGGCCTGCTGGGGGGCGGGCCTCACCTTTGCCTACGCCACCCGGATGGACTTCCATCCGACGCTGATGAACTGGACCTCGCTGTATTCGTTCATCGGCCTCGCGATCGCCTTTCACGTTCTGATCGGCACGGCCAGCTACCTGTACCGGGGCCGCTACAGGTTCGGAGGTTTCGACGAGGTCGCGGGCCTCACCCGGGTGGCCGCAGCTGTCGCAGTGCTCCTGCTGTGGGTCGACCTCGCTCGGGGGACTCCACGGGTGATCCCGGCCAGCGTCCCGGTGGCGGGAGGCATGGCGGCACTGCTGGGCATGTGCGGGGTCCGGTACCTCTGGCGGCTGGCGCTGGATCGCCGCGCACGGCGGACCAAGACGGAGCGCACCCTGGTGTTCGGCGCGAGCGACGCGGGCCAGCAGCTGGTGGCCAGCATGCTGCACGACCCGACGAGCCGGTACCTGCCGGTCGCCCTTCTCGACGACGACCCCGTACGGCGCAACCTGCGGGTCAGCGGCATCCGGGTGCGCGGCAACCGGTGGTCCATCCCGTGGATCGCCGGGCAGGTGCGGGCGCGCAGCCTGGTGGTCGCCGTCCCGTCAGCGGACCCGGCGCTACTGCGCGAGATCACCACCCTGGCGAACGACTCCGGCCTGCCGGTGAGGGTGGTGCCCGGGCTCGGCGAGCTGCTGTCCGGCCGGGTGCACGTGAACGACGTGCGCGATCTCGACATCGCCGACATCCTCGGCCGGCGCCAGATCGACACCGATCTGGACTCCATCGCCGGTTACCTGACGGGGAGGCGGGTGCTGGTCACCGGCGCGGGCGGGTCCATCGGGTCGGAGCTGTGCCGCCAGATCCACCGCTTCGCACCGGAACGGCTGGTGATGCTCGACCGCGACGAGTCGGCGCTGCACGCCGTGCAGCTCGCCATCGACGGGCGGGCGCTGCTGGACTCGCCGGACCTGGTGCTGGCCGACCTGCGTGACGAGGCCCGTATCGACCAGGTCTTCGCCGAGCACCGGCCGCAGGTGGTCTTCCACGCCGCCGCGTTGAAGCACCTGCCGCTGCTGGAGATGTACCCGGGGGAAGCGGTCCGCAGCAACGTGTGGGGCACACTCACCGTCCTCGAGGCCGCGGCCGCGTACGGCGTGGATCGGTTCGTCAACATCTCCACGGACAAGGCCGCTGACCCCACCAGCGTGCTCGGCTACTCCAAACGGATCACCGAACGTCTCAGCGCGGACATGGGCCTGCGGGCATCTGGGACCTACCTGAGCGTGCGGTTCGGCAACGTGCTCGGCAGCCGCGGGTCGATGCTGACGGTGTTCACCGAGCAGGTGGCCGCCGGGGGGCCGGTGACCGTCACCCATCCGGAGGTGACGAGGTTCTTCATGACCGTCAAGGAGGCGGTCCAACTGGTCGTACAGGCCGGGGCGATCGGTCGCGTCGGGGAGGTGCTCGTCCTCGACATGGGGGAGCCGGTGCGGATCGCCGACGTCGCCCGGCAGCTGGCCGCGCAGGCCCCACGGCCCGTCCAGATCGTCTACACCGGGCTGCGCCCCGGCGAGAAGCAGCATGAGGACCTGTTCGGCTCAGGCGAGCAGGGGAGACGCCCGATCCACCCGCTGATCTCGCACGTCGAGGTGCCCCCGCTGGGCCGCGAGGAGGTACGCAGCCTCGACCCCCAAGCGGACCGCGAGTCCATCGCGGCCCGTCTCCGTGACCTCACCGGGGTGCCCTCGCCCAGCGAGGTCGCACCGCGGCTCGTGGTAGTCGGCCGCGAGCCGGGGCCGAGCACCGCCGCGCTTGAGCCGGTCGGCTGGGGCGCCCGCGAAGCCGGCGGTCTGCAGACGTGACGGCCCGCCCAACGGCCCGCCCGACGGTCCGGCTGGCGGCCGGCACCGCCGAGGCCCTACGCCCCTCCCGGCCGGGGCGGCGTATCCGGGTCCTCCACATCACCCAGGACCCTGGGTCGCTGCACCTGCTGGCGGGACAACCCGGCTACCTCAGGCGGCGGGGTGTCGACTACGCGGTGGTGTGTCCGCCCAGCCTCGCGCTCGACCGGTTCGCCGAAGCCGAACTCGTGCCGGCGTATCCGGTTCCGATGAGACCGGGGTTCGACCCCGTGCGGGACTCGGCCGCGGTGGTCCGGCTGGCCCGCATCATGCGGCGGTTGCGCCCGCATCTGGTGCACGGCCATACGCCGAAGGGCGGCCTTCTCGCGGTGGCCGCCGGCCGCGCCTTCCGGGTGCCCACGGTCTTCCACCTGCACGACCTGTACTCAGCCACAGCCCAGGGGGCGGCCCCGGTCCTGCACGCTGCCGCCGAGCGGGTGTCGATGCACCTCGCCGACCAGGTTCTCGTGACGAGTCCGTCGTTGCTGCGGCTCGCCCGCAGTCAGGGGCTGTGCCCCGCGAACAAGGGCCAGGTCCCGGCGTACGGCAGCTCGAACGGGGTGGACGCCCTGGAGCGCTTCAACCCGGACCGGCACGCCGCAACGGTAGCCGAGCTGCGCCATCGGCTCGGCATCCCGGCCGGTGCCCCGGTAGTGGGATTCGCTGGGAACGCCGACGCGGACACCGGTGAGCTGGCCGATCTGTGGGCGGCACTGCGCAGCCGGGTGCCGGGCGTGCACCTGGTGACGGTCACGCGTCGGGCGGCTGGGGGGAGCTGGGACGGCGATACGACATCGCTCGTGCCCGACCCCCGGGTCCACCTCGTCGGTGGCGTGGACGAGCCGGCGCCCTACTACGGGCTGATGGACGTGCTGACGCTCCCGGACGCCGCCACTGGGATACCGGACGTCGTCATCGAGGCGAGCGCGATGCGCGTCCCGGTGGTCGCCGCCCGGACACCGTGGATCGCCGAGGCCGTCGAGCACGGCTCGACGGGAGTCCTCGTTGCGCGGCGGGACCGTTCCGCGTGCGTGGAGGCGCTCGTCGCGTACCTCTCCGACCAGGCGCGCGCCCGGGAGCACGGGAACGGCGGTCGGCAGCGCGTGCTACGGCGCTATGGCCCTACCGACGTGTGGGAGTCCTTCGCCGCTCTCTACGAGGACCTGACATCGCCTCCCGTATCTCGTAGACAGGCATAGGGGAAGGAAGGGGCCGGTCTTGCAGAGTTCACTCCTTCGGATCTACAGATATTCCTACAAATCACTACAGTCGGGGAGCGCAAGGCGGCCGCGCCGCGGCAAGGCCGGCGCGGGCGGAACGGACGGATGTCATCGGAGGTTCTCTTGGGCCGGCGAGCGTTGATCACGGGGATTACCGGTCAGGACGGCCGGTACCTCGCGGAGCATCTCCTGGAGCAGGGCTACGAGGTGTGGGGGCTCGTCCGGGGTCAGGCCAATCCGCGGGTGGCGCTGCTGCGTCAGCGGCTCGGCGACGTGTGCCTGGTACAGGGTGACCTGCTGGACCAGCGGAGCCTGATCAACGCGGTGGAGCGGACAAGACCGGACGAGGTCTACAACCTGGGCGCGATCTCCTACGTCCCACTGTCCTGGGAGCAGGCCGAGGTCACCGCCGAGGTCACCGGAATGGGCGTGCTGCGCATGCTGGAAGCCATCAGGGTGATCAGTGACATCAACGTGTCGGGCCCGGCCCCAAGGGGGCAGATCCGCTTCTACCAGGCGTCATCCTCGGAGATGTTCGGCAAGGTGTCAGACGCGACCCAGAACGAGGAGACGCCGTTCCACCCACGCAGCCCCTACGGCGTGGCGAAGGCTTATGGCCACTACATCACGCAGAACTATCGCGAGTCCTACGGGATGTTCGCCGTCTCGGGGATCCTGTTCAATCACGAGTCTCCACGCCGCGGTCCCGAGTTCGTCACGCGCAAGGTGACCCTTGCTGCGGCACGCATCAGGCTCGGCATGCAGCGTGAACTCCGGCTGGGAAACCTCGAAGCCCGCCGGGACTGGGGCTATGCCGGAGATTACGTACGCGCCATGCATCTCATGGTCGGGCAGGACACACCGGAGGACTATGTCGTCGGCACCGGGCAGATGTACTCCGTCCGGGATCTGGTCGAGTACGCCTTCGAGGCGGCGGGTCTGGACTGGCGCGGCTACGTGGTCTCGGACCCGGAATTGACCCGTCCGGCCGAGGTGAACCTGCTGTGCGCCGACGCGAAGAAGGCACGGGAGGAACTGAGGTGGGAGCCCACCATGTCCTTCCGCGAACTCATCACGACCATGGTGGAGTCCGATCTCGTGATGCTTTCCGGACCGCATGAGGAGCCCTGCGCCCATGAGTATCGATGAGCGCAACCCGGCCACGTACGACAACAGGAAAAAGGCCTTTCGTGACCGGCTCTATGAGTCCTATGCCTCGACCCACGCCGGCTACGAAAGCCGTACCGCCACCAGACTCATCTATCGCCGCGACATCCGGCCGTGCCTGCCCGCCGGCCGAACGGGTCAGCGCGTCCTCGAAATCGGCTGCGGCCAGGGCGAGCTGGTCAGGCTGTTGCAGGAGGACAGTTTCGATGCCCGCGGCGTCGATATCAGTCCCGAGCAGGTGCAGATCGCCCACGCGGCGGGACTCGGGCAGATCGATCTCGGGGACTTCCACGCGTACCTCGGCTCGACACCCGCTGCCTGGCACGCCGTCGTCGCGACCGACGTGCTCGAGCACCTCGACAAGGAGGAGGTCGTGGCGACCTTCGACGGTGTCGCAAGGGGTCTCGCGCCCGGCGGGGTGTTCGTCGCCCGGGTCCCCAATGCGGTGAGCCCGTTCGGCGGCCACGTGATGTACGGCGACCTCACCCACGAGACCTGGTTCACCAGCCGCAGCGTGGCCCAGCTCGCCGCGGCCGCGGGCTTCGCGTCGGTCCGGACGTTTGCCTGCCCCCCCGTCGCCCACGGCCTCAAGAGCGCCGCGCGCGCGATCGCCTGGAAGCCGATCAGCGGCCTGTTCAAGCTCGGCCTCGCGGCCGAGACCGGGGTGGTCCGCGGCCACATCATCACGCAGAACCTCACCTTCGTGGCCCGGCAGGGGCTCTAGCGGTGCCGGGGGGGTTCACGCGGAATGTCGCCACGACGGCGATCTGCAACATCGCCATGGCCGCCGTCGCGGCCCTCGCCGGGGTGATCGTCGCCCGGTCAGCCGGCCCGCACGTACGGGGCGAGTACGCCGCGGTCATGGCGTGGTTCGGTGCGGTGCTGGTCGTCGGCCAGCTGGGCCAGACCGCGGCCACGACCTTCTTCGTGGCCAGGGAGCCGCAGCGAGCGCCGGACTACCTCGCGACGTCCCGCAACATGATGGTCACGTCGGGGGGGATCACGCTCTTTCTCGGGTGCCTCGCCGCCCCGCTGCTCGCCCACGGGGACGCCACGCTGACCTGGGCATTCCGGCTGATGTTCACCACGTCCCTGGTGAGCTTCGTCGGCGCGAGCTACACGTTCAGCCTCCAGGCCACGTGCGTCCCGTGGTGGAACCTGGCCCGCGTCTCGCAGCCGATCCTGTTCGTCGCGGCTCTCCTGACGCTGCACCTGACCGATCGGCTCGGGCTGATCACGGCGCTGGGCGCACTGTCGATGACGATCGTGGTGCAGACCGTCCTCGCCTACCGCATCTGCGGCATGCGCCGACTCACCCGCGGGCGTGCGGAACGGGCTCTCGTGCGGCCGATGACCCGCTACGGCCTCAGCCAGCTGGCTTCCGCGGCACCCAGCCTCGGCGGCCGACTCGACCAGCTGATCCTCTCGCTCGCTGTTGCCCCGGCCGCACTGGGGCGCTACGCCGTCGCGGTGTCGATGACGGTGATCGCGGTACCGATCTTGTCAGCCATGGGGAACGTGGCCTTCCCCCTGATCGCCTCCCAGGCCGTGTCCCGTGAGCGGGCCGCGCGGCTGACGCGAGGGGCCATCCTGGCCAGCGTCGGCCTGGGGGTCACGCTGATGATTCCGCTGGCGCTCCTGGCTCCCTGGGTGGTGCCGCGGGTGTTCGGCCCCGGCTTCCAGGAGGCCGTTCCATTGATCTGGTTCCTCGCACCCGGAGGGGTCCTTTTCGCTGGTAGCCGGGTCTGCGGCGATCTGTTGCGCGGCTACGGCCGGCCTCGTGCCGTTGCCTGGGCAGAAGGCGCTGGCGCGGCGGTGACCGTTCTCCTGATGGCGATCCTGCTCCCCGTCATCGGCGTCACCGGGGCAGCCATCGCGTCCAGCGCGGCAGCCTCCGTGACCCTCCTGGTCATGGTCACCGCACTGCGGCGGCTCTCCAGGGAAGGGGCCGCGCCAACACCCGTACTCGCCGGTGCCGCGTCCTCGCACGTCGTCTCTGACCCGCCATGAGGGCCATGACGCAAAGGAGCCCGATGTTTCGATCAACCGCCGCCAGGACCGTGGACCTGTGCTGCACCCTGGTCGGGCGGCGGCAGGTCGTCCGGGCCGCCCGGTTCGCGCTCAACCGCGCCCGTCTGGACCTGCCCAACGGCCCGGCTACCAACGGGGAGCACGCGCTGCAGGGCTGGCTGCTGGCCGCGATCCCGCCGGGCGAAGCGGTGACGGTCTTCGACGTCGGGGCGAACGTCGGCGAGTGGTCACGCGCCCTGCTCGGCCGCGTACGTCAGACCGGGCATGCCGGCAATCTCTCGCTGCACGCGTTCGAGCCGGCTTCGTACACCCACGGACTGCTGGTGGGGAGCCTCCCAGCCGGCGTTCGGGTCAACCAACTCGCGCTGTCCAGCCATGCGGGCCAGGCGACGTTGCACGTCGTCCATCCGGGCGCCGGCACGAACTCCCTGCACGACGCGTTCACCGGTGGCAGGGCTGCCGAGCGAACCGAGCCCGTCGTCACGACCACCGTTGACGACTACGTCCAGCACAACGACATAGGCCGGATCGACCTGCTGAAGATCGACACAGAGGGTCACGACTTCGCGGTGCTGCTAGGGGCTGAGCGGTCCTTCAAGGCCGGCGCGATCTCCGTCGCCCAGTTCGAGTACAACCACCGATGGGTGCACGCCCGCCATTTCCTCAAAGACGCCTTCGACCTGCTCTGGCCTCTCGGGTACCGGGTCGGCAAGCTGACGCCTCGCGGTATGGAGTCTTACCCGGACTGGGATCCGGACTTGGAAACCTTCGTCGAGGGCAACTACCTGGCGTGCACCGAGGAGATGGCGCGACACCTGCCACAGGTCCGTTGGTGGAAATCTGTTTGTTGAGGCGCCGAATGGGTGAGCACCCATTCGATCTTCGTGTCATGTCCTGATATTTTCGCAACGTATGCTCGTCGCTGCGTCATATCGGTCACCGTTGGAATGGAGTCGGTCGTGCACGTCGGCCTCATCGGGCACTGCCATCTGGACTCCTTCGCGGACAACATCG
Source organism: Streptomycetales bacterium (assembly GCA_050699195.1). Classification (GTDB taxonomy): domain Bacteria; phylum Actinomycetota; class Actinomycetes; order JBOHCZ01; family JBOHCZ01; genus JBOHCZ01. The sequence goes on along the minus strand of JBOHCZ010000093.1, from coordinate 19,821 downwards.
GGGACTCCCTCACACGTATGGGCCACCAGGTGACCCATCTGGGTTCTACCCAGATCGAGCGTGGCGGTTATGGGACGATGAAGTTCGCCGCAACAGCCTTTCGCGCATTTCCCCAGATGGAGAGCAGATTCCACCTTCGGCTGGTTCACGCGGCCCTCGAAAGCCGGTGCGAGGCAGTCATCACCACCATCGGCAGCTTGTCGCCGCAGGTCGTCGAAGTGCTGCGGCGTAACGGCGTCCCTGTGGCACTGTGGTTTCCCGACGCAGTCAGCAATCTTGATCGGCAACGGATGCTCACCGCCCCGTATGCGGCGTTGTTCTTCAAGGATCGACTACTCGTCCAGCGGTTGCGTGACACGCTCGATGTTCCGGTGTGGTATCTGCCGCAGGCGTGCAACCCGAGCTGGCACCGCCCCATCGGTGACGCCGCCACGGGGCGGGCCATCGTGCTTGCCGGCAACATGTACCCCAGCCGATTCATGCTGATACGGCGCCTGCACGAGGCGGGCATCCCCATGGTGATCTACGGTGGGCCCGTCGCGCGGTGGGCCCGTGATCTGCTGCCGCCGGGGTTGCACACCGGCCGTTACGTCGCCCGTGAGGAGAAGTCACGGGTCTTCCGCGGTGCCGTTGGCGTGCTCAACAACCTCCATCCGGCGGAGATGCACGGGGTCAATCTCCGCCTGTTCGAGGCGACCGCCGCCGGCGCGGCGGTGCTGTGCGAGGAACGCCCCACGCTGGGCGAGCTGTTCGACCTCGACCGCGAGGTCGTGCCGTTCCGCACTTTCGCCGAACTGGTCACCAGGGCTGAGGAGCTGCTCTCCTCCCACGGGCTGACCAAGGAGATCGGCGACGCCGCGAGCAAGCGGGCACACGCCGAGCACAGCTACGAGGCACGGTTGCACACCATCCTGGAGAAGCTGACATGACCTGGGCTATCCAGAAGTCTTCGACCGGCGAGCGCGCGCGATCCGGCGAGCCGGACGGCCCGGTACGGGCGGTGGTGCTGCTCGATCACCCAGCGCAGCACTTCTCCCGAGGATTCCAACTGCTCGCCAGCCATCCAGAGCTCGAGCTCAACGTCTTCTACTGGGATGCGGCGACAGGAGGCATGGCCGACCCGGAGTTCGGCCGCCACATCCGCTGGGAGGCGGACCTGCACTCCGGCTATCCGTGGTGGTCACCGCCAGACGGACATGCCTCTTGGCGGCGTTGCCTTGCGGCGTGGCGCCAGCTGCGGCGCCTCCGGCCGCAGGTGATCTTGTGTTACGGGTGGGGCAGCCGCATCGCCCGGCTCGGGGTGTTGTTCGCGATTCTTTACCGAACACGCCTGCTCTTCTACGGCGACTCGACCTGGCAGTACTCCGGGAGTGGACGCCATCTTCACCTTCGCAAGATCGTGCTCCGCGCGCTCTTCCGTATCGCGACCGGAGCGGTCTCCACCGGCACGTTCAACCGGGAGTTCTACATCGCCCACGGTGTCGACCCCCAGCGTGTACATCCTGGGGTGTGTCCTGCGGACACCGAGTCCTTCACCCCGGCGACCGGGAGTTCGCCGCGTCGGGGGCCCTCCGGTGGGAGCGACCCCGTGATCATCGGTTTCGTGGGGAAGTTCCTCGCCAACAAGGCGCCCGACGACCTCGTGGAGGCGGTTGCCAGACTTCCCCGGGACCGGTCCTTCGAGCTGTGGCTGATCGGTGACGGACCTCTGCGCCCCCAGCTGGAGTTCCTCGTACGGGACCGCCGCCTGACGCAACACGTCAAGTTTCTCGGGTTCAGGAACACCGATGAGCTGCCGTCGCTGATGAGCGCGATCGACGTGCTCGTCGTGCCTTCTCACAAGGATCGCCGGGTGCTCGTGGCCATCGAAGCCATGACGGCGGGCGCAGCGGTCATTCTGAGTACGGGGACGGCGGTGTGGGGGCCCGGCGACCTCGTGCAGCATGAGGTGAACAGTCTGATCTATCCCGCGGGAGACGTCGACGGGCTCAGTCGCTGCCTGCTCCGGCTCGTCGATGATGCCCGGTTGAGAGCCCGGCTGGCGGCCGCCGGTCAGGTCCGTGCCAAGTCGTTCGGTCCACAGGACTTCGCCGCCACTACCGCGGCGGCACTCCTGTCCACCTCTCGGATGCGGGATCATGCCGCCGCCCGCTGAGACCTTCGCCGCGCAGCGGGGTGCGGCCGGCAGCAGCTACCGCGCAGCGCCCGGACGTCCCGACGGGCCGCAGGAGGTTTCGAGCACCCGCGACACGGCGATGCGACTCGCCCCGCGCAAGATGGTCATCGCGGCTCTCGGCGCCTCGGCCGCCATCTCGCCGCTGTCTGTGGGCGGCTTCCACCCGGTCGGCATCAAGACTCAGGTGCTGATCGGGGCGCTGTCGGTGTTCCTGCTGTCGCTCGCCGCCCTGCAGCTCATCGCCGGGCTGCCCCTCAATGGCCGCGGGATAGCGCACTGGCGGATCGGGCCGTGGTACCTGCTCTGGGGGAGCTTCGCCTTCGGGCTGGCATCGATGACCTGGCTGGTCCCGCAGACCGGGGCGGCGGCACAGATCGTGCTGCCCAGCGTGGTGGACGCGCTCGCCATCGTCAGCGTGTCGATCATCGTGTGGACCGTGGGATACCTTGCCGGCGTCCCGCAGCCGCTTCGGCACTCCGCGGGACGCGGACTCGCGTGGCTGTTTCGAGGCACGAGTCCGGCCATCGGCGCCGGCGCTGCCCTGCCCTGGTTGCTCTATGGGTTGGGCAGCGCGGCGCGGCTGGCCAGTGTGTGGCTCACCGGGCAGTTCGGCTATGTCGGTGACCCGAGCGACGACGTTTCCAGCGCGCAGTCCTACGACCAGATCCTGTATGTCCTCGCCTCATGTACCCTTTTCGCGGTGGCGACGGCCGCCTACCGGGCTGCCACCTTCAGACGTCATCAAGACAGGGTGACCCTCTGGGTCCTGGCCGGCATCGAGATCGTCGTAGGCGGCCTCCAAGGCAGCAAAGAGACGTTCATACTCGCCGTCCTCGCCGTCCTCGTCCCGTATGGAGCCGTGCGCGGCAAGACCCCGGTGCGGTTTCTGACCGCCAGCATGTTGCTCTTTCTCCTCGTGGTCCTTCCCTTCAACATCGCGTACCGGCAGTCGGTGACCGACGAATCCAGCCGCCTGGCCCCGTCGCTGGCCGTGAGCGGCGCACCGACGGTGCTGTCCGGCGTGCTGGAGGAGTCCCGCTTGTACCGCGACGTGCTGGCGGATTCTTCCATAGCGCTCGTGCACCGGGTCCGCGAGATCGACAACGTGGCCATCATTACTCAGCTGACGCCGTCGGTGATCCCTTACCGGGATCCGCTAGACCTCGTCACGGCACCTGTCGTCGGATTGATACCTCGTGTCCTATGGCCCGGCAAGCCCGTACTCACCACGGGTTACGACTTCAGCCAGGAGTACTACGGGGCACCGAGTGACATGTACACATCTTCCGCGGTCACGCCAGTTGGGGACCTCTACCGGCATGGAGGCTGGACCACGCTGGTGATCGGCACGTTCCTGATCGGAGTGGCGTGCCGGTTGTTCGACACGTTGATCCGGCCGGAGGTCGATCCGCGGGCGATCTTCTTCCTTCTGGTTTTCCTGCCCATGGTCGTCAAATTCGAGATGAGTATGTATGACTTGATCGTCTCTGTTCCTACTGGGGTTCTGACGGCCACCCTGGGGGTGCGCCTGGTCTGCAGAAACCAACGTCGCCGGTCGGCGGGCTGACCGGCTGTCACGGTGGACACGAACCCTGACCGCAGCGTCCTGCTGCTGGCGCCGTCGATCGGCCTCGGAGGCGGCATAGAGCGGTACGTCTCCACCCTCGAGGCCGCCTTCCAGGAGCACGAGGTGCCCTACCGCAGGGTCGACCTGCTCGACGGGGACCGGCCTCCCGGCGGTCTGGCCAAGCTCCGTTTCATACGTGAAGCGATGCGCGCGATGCGCGCCAGCCGGCATCCGGTGCAGTTGGTCCTTGCCCACCGCAACCTGCTGCCCATCGCCTCCCTGCTGTCCAGACGCTACGATCTCACCAGCGTCTGCGTGATCCTTTACGGGGTCGAGGTCTGGGATCGTCGCCTCGGAAGCGGGCGTGCGATGCGCCGTCCCCACGTCCGCGCGATTGCCATCAGCAACTTCAGCGCCGGTGCCCTGGCCGGAACGTGCCGGGCCAACGTGCTCCACCCGGGCGTCTCCGCGACCTGGTACGGCACCCTGGTCGATGCGGCCACCCGGGCGCAGCCGGAGGACGGCGGCATCCACCTGGTCACGACGTTTCGGCTGCAGGCCTGGCGCGACAAGGGGCTGGACACGCTCCTCGACGCTCTCGACCTCCTGGACGACGAGCGCGTCAGGCTCACGATCTGCGGGACGGGACCGGTCCCCGCCGAGCTCACGGCGAAGCTGGCGCGGCGACCCTGGTGCCGGGTCGCCTCCGACCTCACCGACCGGGCACTGGCCGATCTGCTGGCCGGCGCGGATCTCTTCGTACTGGCCACCCGTACCCGCTACGGCTCGGATGCCGCAGGGGAGGGGTTCGGCCTCGTCCTGCTGGAAGCCCAGCTTGCGGGCACCCCGGTGATCGCACCCGCTTACGGGGGGAGCGGCGATGCGTTCCAGGACGGCCTCACCGGGCTTGCTCCGATCGACGAGTCGCCGGAAGCGCTCGCCTCGGTGCTGGCCGTGCTGCTCGGGGACGAGCGCCGTAGGACCGAGATGGGGCGAGCGGCCGCCTCCTGGTCCCGGGCCGCCTTCGACCCTGCCACCTATAGCGGGCGCGTCGTGACAACACTCCTCGGCGATGCCACAACAGCGTCGTATTTGAGGGTGCCAAGCGGTGGCGTCACGTTAGATCCGTCGGGTATTCCTGACCGAACCAGGAGTGTTTTGCTACCTGCGACAATAGAGATAGCTCGCCTGTATCGAGTCCTCCGGGACAATGCGCCCGACGTTATCGGTGATGTGGACGGCAAAGCCATGTTGATGAAGTACGTCGAGCAATGAAGACACGTCCCCGTACTGCGGGTGGACCTCCATGGCGATCTGATCCACCCGCGCCAACCAGGACAGGTCGCTGCCGTGGTGGAGTACGGTGAATTCCCCGCCCTCGATGTCCATCTTGAGCAGGCCGACCCGGTCGATGCCGTAGCGGCGCATCAACTCGGGGACGGAAACCTGGCCCGGTCGCTCTGCGGCGGCGTGCGAGGCGGCACGCCAGCGGTTGTCGTCCGCGAGGGTACCCACCAGCGCCACGTGTGGGCCTGCGGCGGCGAGCGCGGTTTCTATGTGGACCCGCGTCTGCTCGATGTTGTTGACATCGAGCAGACGGGCGGTCTCCCGCGTGAAGCCGTGCTGGGCCTCGACGGCGACCACCCTCGCACCCTCGGTCGCGGCGAGCAGAGTGAAGAGGCCGGCGTTGGCGCCCAGGTCGATGACCCAGCCTTCTGCGGGCATGGTCAGGCCAGTTCTCAGGTAGACGTTGCGGCAGTACATCTCCCGCGCGCCCGCGGTGAGAGGCCCTGGCACAAACACGGTTCGTCCGCCGGGGGTTCGGAACCTGGCACCGCGTCGGCGCCAGGCGCCGTCCGCGGCGACCAACGACCGAGTTCGCAGGATCCGAGGCAGCGTGGCGACCAGCTGTGCGGACCAGCGCAGCGCGCTCGCCGGCCGGGCCCGCCGCAGCACGCCTACCAGTTCCTCGACCGCACGGAGGTGGTACATCCGTGATCACGCCCTCTCCCCCCGGCCGTCGACGAGTCGACGGCCGGGGAATGATCCCCTGTCGGAATTTCCGAACGGAGAGCTTCGATCGTAAGCTGGAACCACGCGTGGTAGTAGCAGAAACGCAAACCCACTGTCCCGTCCAGGAAACCCCTTCGAAACGCGTACATGTAGAGAAAGGTCGCCAGGGGTCGGGCCGGAAGTAGGGGGAATACCAGATCCTTGGCGATGGCGCGAGGCAATGGCCGACTGTCGGAATCCCGAGCGGAACAGAAGCGTTCCCACCTCTGCCGAAAGCGAAGCTGGCCCCCTGGCTGCGCGGCTTCCAGCTCGGCGTATCGAACATGTTTGTGCAGCCAGGCAGCCAGCCCCTTGCGATCTTCGTCGACGAGGTCGTGTCGAAGGTGGCCGACACTGCCCGCGACCTGTGCGTGCTCGCCAAAGGTGTCGTCTCCGAAGCGTGCTTCCGACCGCTTCATCAGCCGTACCAGCCAGGTGCCGTGGTACCAGCCGCAATGCCGTATCCACTTGCTCTGGAAAACGAGTCGCCGCCGCTGCGCGAATGCGTCGTATCGCGGCGCCGCCAGGACGCGCGCCACCTCACCAGCCAGCTCGGGTGACACCCATTCGTCGGCATCGACGAAATAGGCCCAGTCGTGCCGCAGCATCGGAAGACGGAGGGCGAACTCCCGTTGCGCGCCGTAGCCCCGCCAGGGTTCGACCACCACCTCGGCTCCCAGGGCGGCAGCCTGCTGCACTGTGTCGTCGGTGGAGCCCGAGTCGACCACCACGACCTGCTCCGCCCAGCGCAGCGACGAGAGGCAACGCTCGATGTTCGCCGACTCGTCCTTGGTCAGCACGATCACCGCGACCGGGACCGAGGACTCGTCGGGCACGTCCCCACGGCGGTAGGGGCGCAGGTTGAGTGCGGTCATCGCGGCTCCCCATCAAGCAGCCAGAGGAAGTACGAACCGGGCTCGAACGGTGCGGGGTCGGGGGTGACCTGTTCCTTCAGCGCCCTTTCCAGGGCGGCGGTCAGCGTGCCCGGCTCCCCTGCCTGGTAACCGCACAGGGCGCTTCCGGCGATCTCGCGGGCCTGCGCGGTGTCCTGCGCGATCACCGGCCGGCCGTAGACCCGCGCTTCCGCGAGCGGATACCCGAAGGAGTCGACCCTGGTGGGAAAGAACACGGCGGCGCTCCTCGACCACCAGGACATCAGCTCGGTATGCGGTAGCCGACCCAACGCCACCACCTGAGGATGGCCGGCCAGATCGGGTGGCAGCTCGTCGCGCGCAGCGGTCACGCGGAGATCGACGTCGCGGTAGCCGCCCTGCCCGGCTGCGGAGAGGAGATCGCGCAACCGCGCCGGGATGGCCTTGTAGCCCCCGAAGACGACCGGGCACAGCACGGCGTGCTCGGGCGTGTCGTTGGCCGGCATCGTATCGGCCGACACCGGGTGGTGGCGGACGGCGATCCGGCGGCGGACACCAGGCAGGGCAGCGGCCACCCGGTCGGCCATGGCGGAGCATGGCACGACAATGCAGTCCGCCCGCAGCGCTGCGGCCTTCGCGATCGTGCCGATGGCACGGGTCCGCCGGGTGACGGCGCCGCCCACCTCGCGGGCCTCCTCGTCGGAGAGAAAGTGCAGTGCATTCCGCAGCAGCACCCACCGTTCCCCGCCCGGACTGACGAAGCTCACGTTGTTGAGGGCGACCCGGCGCTCGCAGGCCGCGACCAGCTCCCGGCGCGCCAGCCACCCGGCCGAGATGCGCCGGCCCTCCCCGATGACGCGGACCCCGCGCCCGTCATCCGGGCCGAGGTAGCGGCGCAGCTCCACCAGGAAGCGCGTGGCCCCGCCCATCACCGCCCCTGCCGCGTCGACGGTGACCTGCGTCTCTCGTGCCTCGGCACCGGTGTACGCGGCCGCGGTCGCTGTCACCGCTGGGCCTGCCCGACGGGCGCCAGGGGGCAGGCGAGCAGTGTGGGCGCCGCCTGGCCGAGCGGGCGGCGAAAGCCGGTCGGCAGCTCGCCGTCGTAGAGGACGTAGCCGTGGGGTTGCAGCAGCTCCCGCACCAGGGTCGCGTTCGCCGCCACGACCTCGCAGATGACGACCGGCCGCCTGGCCAGGATGGTGGGACCGCCCTGCAGGACCAGCGCTTCCGCGGCCTCGACGTCGATTTTGATGACGTCGGGCGGCGGGAAGTGCGTGGCCAGCCAGTCCAGCGTCACGGTGGGGACCAGCTCGGTGCTGCGGGTCCCCCCCGTCTGAGTCGAGCCGAAGCCCTCGAGGTGGCTCGTGGAACGGTTGCGGCGCGCGATGTGGAACCGTCCGACACCGAAGCTGTCGCTCACCGCGACCGGCAGCACCTCGACCGGCGCGAGCTCGGCCTGCGGGACGTCGGCCTGCGTGTTCGCCACCGCGGAACGCCGCAGCAGCGCCACCAGCCAGGAATCCGGCTCGATGGCGAGCACCCGTCCGCTGGGTCCCGCGGCGACCGCGGAGGCGAAGCTGAAGAGTCCGAGGTTGGCACCCACGTCCCAGACGACCGCCCCCGGCTTCACGACCTCGGAGACCAGGCTCAGCAGCGTGGGGTCGACATCGGTGAGGCGTGGCTTGAGGTAGCGCAGGCCGCCCTCCGAGGACGCGTGGATGCGCACCTGCTGGAAGGGAGGCGGCAGCCGGCGCCGGAGCACGAGACGGTGGGTGCATCGCTCAGCCGTGGATCGCCAGCTCGACATCACACGTTCCTCCGATCTCCGGCGCCGGCCGGGTTCCTTGGTCTGCCTGCGGGCCCGGCGCCCGCACACCGGCCCACTCGTGATGGCGGCGCACCGTGGAGAGGATGAAGTTGACCACCCGTCGCGACGCGTCCGTGATGCGGTAGTCGCCGGCGCAGGGCACGCCCTCGGCCCCTGCCTGCTCCACCGCGACCTCCACCGCCTCCACCACGCCGGCCGGGTCCAGGCCGGTCATGATGATCGAGCCCGCGTCCAGCGACTCGGGCCGCTCGATCGAGTCCCGCAGCGTCACCGCGGCGAAGCCGAGGATCGCCGACTCCTCGCTGATCGTGCCGCTGTCCGAGAGCGTGCAGCGGGCCTTGGTTTGCAGATGTACGTAGTCGAGGAACCCGAACGGCTCGTGGAAGGCGATGCCGTCGAGGTCGGCGTCGCCCCCGGCCCGGGCTTCCAGCCGCTTGCGGGTCCGCGGATGGGTCGACACCAGCACCGGTAGCCGCCACCGGTCCCGCACCGCCCGCAGGCACGCGAGCAGCCGGGCGAGCCGGTCGGGATCGTCGACGTTCTCCTCACGGTGCGCGCTGACCAGGAAGAACTCGTCCGGCCTGAGGCCGAGACGCGCGAGCACGGTAGAGCGGGCAATGTCCTCGCGGTAGTGCTCGAGCACCTCCCGCATCGGGGAGCCGGTGAGCAGGATCCGGCGCGGGTGAATGCCCTCCGCGAGCAGGTTGCGCCGGGCGTGCTCGGTGTAGACGAGGTTGAAGTCCGCGACGTGGTCGACAAGCCGCCGGTTCGTCTCCTCCGGAACGTTCTGGTCGAAGCAGCGGTTGCCGGCCTCCATGTGGTAGACGGGCACCTTCACGCGGCGGGCCATCACCGCCGCGAGTGCGCTGTTCGTATCGCCGAGCACCAGCAGGGCGTCCGGGCGTTCGTGCGCGATCGCCGCTTCGGTGCCGATCAGCACCCCGCCGTAGACCCGGCCGAGCGAACTGGTGTCGACGCCGAGATGGCGGTCGGGGGAGGGCAGGTCGAGGTCGTCGAAGAACACCTCGCTCAGCGAGCGGTCCCAGTTCTGCCCGGTGTGGACGAGTACGTGGTCGACGGTCGACTCCAGCCGCGCGATCACCCGGGAGAGCCGGATGATCTCCGGCCGGGTGCCGACGACCGTCATCACCTTGGTCTTGTGACCGGTCACGCGGTGGCCTCCGCGGGATCCACGACGGCGGCGAAAGTGTCGGCGTCGCTGGGAGAGAACAGCTCGTTGGCCCAGAAGAAGGTGGTGACGGGCCGGTCACCCACGTTGGCCAGGTTGTGTACCCACATCGTGGGCATGTCGACGATCGCGGGGGTGGCGCCCCTCACCCGGAACCGGACCACGTCGCCGCTGAACAGGCGTCGCAGTGAGATCTCGGCCTCCCCATCGACCACCAGGAAGCGCTCGAGCTTGCGGAGGTGGTAGTGGTTGCCGCGCACCGCCCCGGGCTCCGTGGTCGACACGAACGCCTGCCCGCCGGCGTACCCGGTGCGCACGCACTCGACGAGCCTGCCCCGCGCGTCCGACCTGGGCGGCGTTCGCAGCGGATAGCGGTGGGGGAACAGGTGCGAGCGGTAGGTGTTGAACAGCCGGGCGCTGAACGGTGTGCTGATGTCGGGCAGCTCGCCGGACCGGTACACCGCCTCGAACTCATGCAGCCGGCCGAGCACGTCGGACACTGCAACGGGCTCGCCCCGGGGCTCGGTGGTGGAGCTGCCCGCCCGGGAGGCCTCGCGGAGCAGCACCGACGCGGCGTCCTGCGCATGCAGCAGGGGGATCTCCCGGTCGTTCACCACATCCGGCTCCCGCCCCCGAGCGACCTCGTGACAGAAGGTGGCCACGAAGGAGTTGTAGTGCGGGCGGCCGTGCTCCCCGTAGAGGTTGGGCAGCCGTACGTCGGCAAGACCGCCCGAGGCCGAGGTGGCCTTGTCGAGCAGCTCGGCCGCCTGGCGCTTCCCTTCGCCGTACGCGCCGGAACGCCCGGCGTGTACGGAGTTCGCGTACACCACCCGCACCGGGTGATCGAGCCGCTCGATGGCCTCGGCCAGCCGGCGCGCGAGCCAGACGTTGCCTTCGATGAGGTCGCCTTCGGTGCCCCGGTTTGCCCCCGCGCAGTGCAGAACGGCGTCCACCCCCCGCAGCGCGGCGTGCAGCCGGTCGGGGTCGCCCATCGCCCCCCGGTCGACGGCCCGGCACTCCACGCCGGTGGCGAGCGTCCGACACCGCACGTGCCAGCCGAGGAACCCGGCCGAGCCGGTCACCGCTATCTCCATATCACTCCCTACAGCCTCGACGAAATCCCGCGGCCGCGCACCACGATGAGGCGGTCGCTGTGGCTCCGGAACACGGAATCATCGGGTTTGAAATCCCGGGGCAACGGCGAACATGTCAGTGTGGCTGAAACCCCAATCCTCCCCCACGGGACACAAAAAGCCGTTACCGTCGGGCTTCATGAGCTTGTATCCGTGCTTTGTGAGTATGTCAAAGAGAGGCTTTCTTGATTCTCCCAGCAAATCTTCGCTCAATGTATTCCATTCCAGCTGGAATATCTCGATCCGCTTCTCGCGCATCGCTTTGGACGCACCCTCCAGGACAAGTCTCTCGGCCCCCTCGACATCCATCTTCACGCCCTTCGCGTATCGCTCGCCGAGCACGTTGTCCAGCGTGTCGACGGCGATCTCCTGGCCGTCTACGGACGCGTCCATGAGCAAGTGATTGGTCGATTCCTTATCGATGGTCAGGTGCATGCGTCCCGACTCAGCGGCAAGTCCGCACTCGAGTACGCTGATGGCATGCTGATTCAGCGCTATGTTCTCCCTCAGTCGCTGCACGGCGGGTGGATGCGGCTCGATCGCGATGACCTGGGCGCCGATGTCGCCGGCCCACAGGGCGTAGCAACCCACATTGCTGCCCACGTCGACGAAGAGGTCCCCAGGCGACAGGATGCGGCGCCACGCCTGCATTTCATTCCAGTCCGGAGGGTTAGCGTAGAGCACCTTGGAGGCGGCGTTGTAATGCAGTTCTGCCCACATCCGACCCGATGTGCCAACCGTGGTCAGAGTGCGAAAGCCAAGACGCCCTCGCGCCTGAAATGAGATGGCACGCGTCACGCTGGTGATACGATGATCACGGTTAGCTGGGTGAGTCCAGACGAAGCTGAGGACACGACCCGTGTTCTTAACCATCTGCATTGTCGATCACTCCACACATCTGATCTCGGGCCTTACCCCGCCCCGCCTCATACGGCTGCCCCTACCGAGTCGATGAGCCGGTCAGCGAGCTGGGTGCGGATCTCGGGGGTCTCCAGCAGTACGGTGCGCACCGCCTCCTCATCGAGCCGCTCGGTGTTGTGCGAGGTGTACTCCTTCACCGCTTCTACGCGGCGGTCCCCTTCCTCGAAGTACAGGTCGTAGTCGAGGCCCCGGCCGTCGAGGGGGATGCGGAAGTACTCTCCCTGGTCCTCTGCCCGCGCCATCTCCTCTCGGCCCACCAGGGTTTCGTAGAGCTTCTCGCCGTGCCGGGTCCCGATGACCCGGATGCCGGGGTCGGCGCCGAACAGCTGCGCCACCGCGCGGGCCAGCACGCCGATGGTGCTGGCCGGTGCCTTGCGCACGAACAGGTCGCCGGGCTCGGCGGCTCGGAAGGCATGCTCGACGAGGCGCGTGGCCTCCTCCAGCGACATCAGGAAGCGCGTCATGTCGGGGTCGGTGACGGTCAGCGGTCGCCCCAGCCGGACCTGCTCGACGAACAGCGGTACCACGGATCCGCGGGAGTGCAGCACGTTCCCGTACCGCACGGCGCAGAGCACGGTGTCGCCGGACTGCCCGTTCATCGAGTACGCCTGGGCGACCTTTTCCATCAGCGCCTTCGAGGTGCCCATCGCATTGACCGGGTAGACCGCCTTGTCGGTGCTGAGACAGACGACCGTACGGACTCCGTTCGCGCGCGCCGCTTCGATGACGTTGGCGCTGCCGAGCACGTTGGTGCGGACCGCCTCCAGCGGGAAGAACTCACACGACGGCACCTGCTTGAGGGCGGCCGCGTGGAACACGTAATCGGCCCCCCGGCACGCCGAGCCCACCGAACCCGGGTCCCGTACGTCGCCGACGTAGAAGCGCAGCCGGTCGTCGCCGAAGGTGCGCCGCATCTGGTCCTGCTTGGTCTCGTCCCGGCTGAGTACGCGGATCTGGCCACATTCACCGTCGAGCAGGCGGCGCGTCATGGCGTGCCCGAAGGAACCGGTCCCCCCGGTGATGAGCACGGCGGCACCGCGCAGGTAGGCGTTCATGAATCGCCCCTCACAGGATCAGGTAATGCTGGGCTTCCGTCATGTTCCACACGGGCTCGTGAGATGTGTTTCAATATCTCGTGGTCGCGTATTGCTGGTCGGCGGCAGCCGGGATGGCGGGCTCACTATTCGTTTCCTTCATCCACTGGATGGTTTTGCGGAGCCCCACACGGATATCTTCGAGGCGAAGAGAAGGCAGCAGGTCATGCAATCGCGAGACATCTGCCTGCGAATCTCGGATGTCGCCCGGGCGTTCGATCATCTTTCGAACCTCGACGGGCCCCTCGACGATTTGACCGATCACCCTGATGACTTCGGATAGGGATGTCCTGGTGCCACAGCCAAGGTTGATCGGTCGAGCATGGGCGAGTTGCTTCACCGCCGCCTCGGCGAGGGCGTGCGCTACGGAGCCGACATAGATGAAGTCGCGTGTCTGCCCCCCGTCTCCGTGTACGGCCAGCGGACGTCCGGTGAGAGCGGCCGAGAGGAAAGCTGGAATGGCTGCGGCATATGCGTGACCGGGCGGCTGCAGGGGGCCGAACACGTTGAAGAACCTGAAGACCAGCGTGGGCAGTTCGAAGGAGTGCGCATAGGCGGCCGCATAGGATTCCGCGGCCAGCTTGCTTGCCGCGTATGGACTCAGCGGCATGGGCGTCATCTCCTCCCGCAGAGGTAGTTCGGGGTTGGCGCCGTAAACCGCAGAACTGGACGCTATGACGACGTGAGTGGACTCCCGGCGCGCTGCTTCCAGCACGCGCAACGTGCCCGTGCTGTTGACCGTGTTGGTGGCAGCTGGATCATTCAGCGAAAGGGGTACGGACGGCCTGGCGGCGAGGTGGACGACGGAGTGTGCACCGGCGAGACATGCGCGAAGCAGTTCCGCGTCGAGCACACTGCCGGCCTGCAGGTGCACCGGTAGGTCGTTGACGTTGTGCTCCGAACCTGTGCTGAGATCGTCGATGACGACGATGCTCTCGACGCCGCGCTTGACGAGAGCGCGGCACAGGTTGGCGCCGATAAACCCGGCTCCGCCGGTTACCACGATCTTCATCTGTTCGGCCTCATGCGAATTCGTCGATAGCCCGCGTCATCGCGCCACCTCCAGGACCTGTCCCGCGAGTCGCTGCCAGCCCTCGGGCCCGACCGGCGGGGACCAGCCCTGCCGGGTCAGCCAGCTCTCGGCCTGCCGCTGACCGAACCAGAGCATCTCGACGCGCCGGACGTCCGCGCTGCGGCCCGGCATTCGGCCGACGGTGGCCCTGGCCGCGCCGACCAGCAACCTCGCGAGGGGGGCAGGGACCCGTCTCGGGGTCCGGCCGCCGCCGAGCAGTGTCATCAGCGACGCCGTGGTCAGGCCCTCCCACGGATGGATGACGTACCTGGCGGGCCGCTCCACCTCGCAGAGGAAGGCGACGGCCGCGCCGACGTTCTCCACCAGCGCCTGCGGGCTGGGCTGATCTCCGGGGGAGGCGACGCTGCGCAGCGGCGAGCGCGCGATGGCGGAGATGCGCCGGGTCACCCGGCGATCCGCGGCGTGCACGGACGCCGGGCGGTACACCACCACCTCGACCGGGGTGCCCGTCGCCGCGAGCACCTCCTCCCCGAGGCACTTGGACAGTGCGTAGGGCGAGAAGGGGTCCCGTCGTTCGGATTCGTCGAGCAGCCCCTTCTTGCCCTGCACGACCGCCGAGCTCACGTGGACGAAGCGGCTGACCCCGGCCGCCGTCGCGGCGGCCAGGCACAACGCGGGAGCGAGGGAGTTCGCGCCCACCAGGCGGTCCACGTCGGTGGCAGACGCATCCGGGTCGCCGGCCGCGTTGACCACCACGTCGGCGCCGCGCAGCTGGTCCACGAGCTCGGCGGGGACGACCCGCGCCGCCGCCAGCAGCGCCGGGACGCTTCTCGCGACGGTGGCCAGCCGCGGCGCCTTCACCCCGTACGGCTCGATGTCGGCGCGCCGCAGCGCGCCTGCGACGGCGGAGCCGACGAATCCTCCGCTGCCGAGCACCGCGACCCGAGGGTGCTCGTTCATCGTGGCCTCCCCGCACCCCGCGCCGCCGCCGACTCGAGGAGGCGAGCGAGTTTCACGCTGCCGACCCGTGCGGACAGCTGCTCGAGATAGAACGCCCGCCCGCGCCTGCCCATCGACTCGCGTCCCTCCTCGCCGACGCGGTACATCCGCCGCAGCGCGTCGGCGAGCGCGCCCGCGTCGCCCGGCCGTACGGCCAGCCCGGCTCCCGACTCCCCGATGATCCGGCTCGCGTCGCCGGGAACCGCCGCGACGATGGGACGGCCCGACGCCAGTGCCGTCTGCACCTTGCTCGGCAGGGTGGCGTGAAACAGCGGGAGGTCCTGCAGCGTCACGAGCTGTACGTCGCTCAACGCCATCAGGGCGGCCATCCGGTCGAGCGGCTGCTGGCCGAGGAAGAGGATGTTGCGGCGGCCGGCCCTTTCGGCCGCGGCGCGCAGCCGGCCCTCGGCGACCCCGGCTCCGACGAACACGACCTTGAGCTCCGGAATGTCGCCGAGCAGGTCGCTCGCCTCGATGATGGTGTCGAGCCCCTGAAAGTCGCCCAAGTTGCCGGCGTACATGACGACAAAGCCGCTGAGGTCGAACTCCCGGGCGATTTCCCGATCCCTGGGGACCGGACGGAACGCCTCTTCGTCCACCCAGTTCGGCACCACGTCGAGCTTGTCCGCCCCCACGCCGCGCCTGCGCAGCAACTCCGCCATGCCCGGAGCCGTGACGGCGACAGCGGACGCGTTGCGATACGTGGCGTCGCAGAATTTGTGGAGCGAACGGACCATCAGCTCCAGGCCTTTCCCGCCCCCGACGAAGCCGCTCTCCACTACCGTGTCCGGCCAGAGATCCTGGATCAGCAGCACGAACGGGCGACGGAACACGGCCTTCGCGACCAGCGCCGGGATCGCCACCGTGGCGGGCGTGGAATACACCAGCCAGGCGTCGACCGACCGCAGGATGCGCAGTCGCGTCGCGGCCGAGGAGGCGAAGGACAGGTAGTTCGCCGCGCGCTTCACGGCGGAGCGGTCGTGACTGGGCCAGAGCGGGACCCGGTGCACCCCGACACCGGACCGCGACTCGAATTGGTAGGGGCGGAGCTGATATCCGGGATAGATACGGCCGGACGGGTAGTTGGGGAACCCGGTAAGCACGCTCACGTCGTGGCCCAATGCCGTGAGCGACCTACTGATGGCGCTGGGAACGGTGGCTGATTGCACTTCGGGTTCGTACCATTGGCTGATCATCCCGATCTTCATGGGCGCTACCCTCCAGAACCGCACCGTATCCCCACTTTCACGGCGTAGCGGAAGTAATACTGCAGAAGGCTGATCTGCACCACCCATTTCGCGCAAGGCCGGTTCGGTCGATCCGCCATTCGTGCGTTTACGCACACCGCTTCCCGGACTCATCCGGCGTAAGCGGCTGCTTCCCCATCGCTGGACCAGAAGCGGTCTCATACGATTTGTGAACTCTGCGCGCCCCCATGGGCGTGTGAGCGCAAGGTCAGCAAGGACTACCGGGTACGGCCCGCGTGGGGGGAGATCGTGAACCTTCCGGCTGTCATCTTCGCGGCCGCGGTGGCGGCGGCGATCAGCTGCGGCGTGCAGCCGCTGCTGATCCGGCTGCTCCGCAGGCATGCCGTACTGGACGCTCCCAACCACCGGTCGTCGCACCGCACCGCGACGCCGCGCGGCGGGGGCATCGCCGTGGTCGCGGGAGTCGCCGCCGGGCTGGGCGCCGCCACCTGGCTGGGTGTCACGGTGCCCGGCGCCTGCTGGTTCGGCCTGGTGGGCTTCGCGGTGATCGGGCTGCTCGAGGACCTGCGCGGGATGAGCGTCACCGCCCGGCTGGCGGCCCAGCTGGCGCTGGGGCTGCTGATCGTGCTGCTGGTCGTGGACGACCCGGGCGGCCGGGTGGCCCTCGGTGTCGCCGGCATGGTCGTGGCGGCGGTGCTGCTGGTGGCCTATACGAACGCCTACAACTTCATGGACGGCCTCAACGGGATATCGGCGCTCAACACCATCGTGGTGTGCGTGGCCTACGGCGTGATCGCCACGTCCCTCGGCGCCGGCGGCATCGTGGTGGTGGCGGCGGCAACGGCCGCGGCCGCGGCCGGGTTCCTGCCGTGGAACGCCCCCAGGGCCCGGGTGTTCCTCGGCGATGTCGGAAGCTACGCGCTCGGGGCGACGCTGGGCCTGCTCGGCGTCGCCTGCTTCCTCGCCGGCGCCCCGCTCGAGCTGTGTGCCGCGCCGTTGAGCGTCTACGTCGCCGACACCGCCTGGACGCTGGTACGCCGGGTGGCTCGCCGGCAGCGCTGGTACGAGGCCCACCGCGAGCACGCCTACCAGCGTCTGACCGACGCCGGCCTTGGCCACCTCGAGTCGGCGGCGGTCACCGTCGTGGCGGCCGTGCTGGTGACGCTGCTCGCCCAGCGTGCCGTCGCTCTCCCGCCCCTGTGGCGGCTGGCCGTGGACGGCGGTGCGGTGGCGCTGTTGGCGGTGTACCTCGCGCTCCCCACCGTGATGAGGAGCCGCCCGGAGGTCGAGCGGGTCGAGCAGGTGGAGCGGGTCGAGCCCCCGGACATCGTGCCCGGTGTGCTTGCCGACCAGCGTGGGGTCGCGAGTTGAGACGGCCACCCTGTCTCGCACGGCCTTGGGGGTGGGCGGGCCGGGTCCCGCCGTTCACGGGCGCACCCGGTGATTCCGTCACAGCCGCTCGACGGGCCCGTCGGTGATCTTGCCGCGGGTGTCGAAGAGCAGGCGTGCTTTGCGGGCGATCTCACCGAGGTCGTAGGCGCTGTGCGCCTGGAGGAGGACCGCGAGGTCGGCCGAGCCTAGCTCGGCGTCCAGGTCGCCGACGCGCGACAGCGTGGCACCGTCCACCGACCAGCGTGCGACGAAAGGGTCGTGGTAGGCGATGTCGGCGCCCAGGCCCTGCAGGTGCCGCGCGACCTGGACCGCTGGGGACTCCCGCTGATCGCTGATGTCGGCTTTGTAGGTCACCCCGAGCAGCAGGATCCGTGCCCCCCGGACGGCCCTGCCCCGTTCGTTGAGGATGTCCTGGGCGCGCCGCGCGATGTAGGCCGGCATGGTCGCGTTGATCTCCTGGGCGAGCTCGACGAACCGGAAGGGGTAGCCGAGGGTGCGGACCTTGTACGACAGGTAGTTGGGGTCGATGGGGATGCAGTGCCCGCCGACCCCCGGCCCTGGGTGGAACGCCTGGAACCCGAAGGGCTTGGTGGACGCGCAGCGGATGACGTCCCACAGGTCGACGGACAGCTCGCGGCAGAACTTCGCCATCTCGTTCACGAGCGCGATATTGACGTGGCGGTAGGTGTTCTCCAGGAGCTTGGCCATCTCCGCCTCGCGCGTGCCACGGGCGGCCACCACGGTGTCGACGAACTGGCTGTAGAACCTCGTCGCCCGTTCGGTGCAGACGGCGCTGTGCCCGCCCACCACCTTGGCGGTGTTCTTCAACCGGTACACCGCGTTGCCGGGGTCGATGCGCTCGGGGGAGAAGGCCAGGCAGAAGTCTTCACCTGCCACCAGGCCGGACTTCTCCAGAATGGGCCGCAGCACCTCATCCGTGGTGCCCGGGTAGGTCGTCGACTCGAGGACGACCAGCATGCCGGGGCGGAGGTAACCGGCCATCGTCTCGGCCGCACTGGTCACCGCCGACAGGTCGGGGGCTCCCTCGGCGAACAGCGGTGTGGGCACGCACACGATGACGGTCTCGCCGGACGCGAGCACCGCGGGGTCCGTGCTCGCCCGGAAGCCTCGGCTCAGCATGTCCCCGACGTCCGCGTCGGTGAGATCGTCGATGTGGGAGCGGCCGTCGTTCAGCGCGCCGACGACTCGGCTGTCCACGTCGAGGCCCACGACGGACAGGCCGGACCGGGCCGCTTCCTGCGCCAGCGGCAAGCCGACATAACCGAGACCGATCACGACGAGATCCACTGCCACCGTGGCTCCCCTTACTCGCTCATGGAGGCCCGGCCCAAGGGTTTCTGCGTCGGCTGGATTCCCCCGCCAGATATGTCATACGGTGGCAACAGTGTATATTTTAAATATGAAATGAGTGGCTTTTCATCTGATCGTAGTAAAGCACCCTGGTCAATGACATGATGAATTCCACCAGATGGGCGAAGCAGCGACGCCGTACATCGCAGGGCCGTTCTCGTTCGGCCGCGCCCGCCGCGTACGTGGCAGGATTGGCGGCGACCACGAGGAGGAGAGGGCCGTGATTCCCGCGTCTCCGCTGCGGGGCTTCCTGGCTGCTGTCGCCGGGCTGGTGGGCTTCACCGCGATCGCCGAGGAGGTCGGGGAGCGCGCCGGGATCGTCATGGTCGACCGCGACGTCCTCGAGTTCGTCGGCACGCATCGAACCCCGGACGTGGTCGCGGCCATGGGTCTGGTCACCCACCTCGGCGGCGCGATCGCGTTGCTGATCGTTGCCGTGCTCGGCGGTCTCGCCGTGGGTGTGGCGCGGCGGAGCTGGGCGCCGCCCATCCTGCTCGCGGTGACGCTCGTCGGCGCGGGTGTCGCCGTATGGGTGCTCAAGGGCCTCATCGCCCGCCCACGCCCGCCGGCAGCGTTGGCGGTATACATCGAGCGGGGGTACGGCTTCCCCTCCGGCCATACCACGCACGCCACCGCCGGCTACCTGATGCTGGCCGTCCTCGTCACGGTGACGGCCCGGCGCCGCTGGGTGCGGGTCACGGCCTGGGTGTCGGCGATGCTGGTCGTGGCCGCGGTCGGGGTGTCACGTGTCGTCCTCGGGGTGCATGCGCCCTCGGATGTGCTGGCCGGCTGGCTGCTCGGCCTTAGCTGGGTCGCGCTGGTGGCCAGCGTCTGGTGGTCGCTGAAGCGCACCCGCCTCGTCCGTGCCGTCCCCGCGCGGAGCGCCGCCCCGCTGGGCGATGGGATCGTGGGGCCCCGGAACGACAGGGAGTAGGCCGCAGGTGAGTCGCGGCGTCAACCGCTTGGCCAGCGGCCGGGCCGTGGAT
>JBOHCZ010000092.1:0-6660 GCA_050699195.1 Streptomycetales bacterium | reverse complement strand
GCCCCGGAGTCCTCCGGCCCCCCGCCGCGGGCGCCGTGGCTCGCCGGCACCGACCGCGCCGCGCTCCGGCTCTGGCTGCTCACACGGGTCGCCACCTGGGTGCTCGTCGGCTGCGCCGGATGGCTGTTCGTACGCGATGCGGGCGCCGCCGGGCCGGTCCCGCTCCTCCGGCGCTGGGCCCAGTGGGACTGGGTGCACTACCAGTCGATCGCCGAGTTCGGTTACGGGGGGAACCCCGAGAGCGGGCCACTGGTGCCCTACGAGGCGTTCTTCCCGGGATTCCCGCTGCTGCTCAAGGCCGTGCACGTGGTCGTCCCCCACTGGATCGTGGCGGGCCTGCTGATCTCCCTCGTCGCGGGCGGGGTGGCGGTCGTGGCGCTCGGCAGGCTCGCCGAGGTGGAGCACCCCGCCGGCACCGGGGAGCGAGCGGTGCTGCTCCTGCTGCTCGCGCCGACGGCGGTGTTCCTGGCTGCCGGCTACACCGAGGCGATCTTCCTGGCCCTCGCGCTGCCCGCGTGGCTGATGGCACGGCGCGGTGACTGGGCCAGGGCCGCCCTGCTGGCGGCGGGCGCCTGCACCATCCGGGTCAGCGGCATCTTCCTCGCCGCGGCGCTGGTGGTCGAGTTCCTCACCGTGGCCGAGCGGCGTCGGTGGCGCTCCGCCCCCTGGCTCGCCCTCCCCGCGCTGCCGGTGGTGGGGTACATGGCCTACCAGTACGCACGGACCGGGGATTGGCTGGCCTGGCTGCACGCCCAGCAGGAGGAGTGGCACCGCGGCTTCACCAACCCCGTGCAGGCGTTCCTCCACACCTGGGAGGCGGCGTTCGGCGGGGGGCAGCCGCCGGGTTTCGCGTGGATGTTCCGGGCCGAGATGCTGGCAGTCCTGGTGGGTGTGGCGCTCACCGCGGTGCTCCTGGCCCGCCGCCGGTGGGGCGAGGCGACGTTCGTCGGCCTGCAGATCGTGGCGTTCACGACGTCGTACTGGTACATGTCGGTGCCGCGCGCGATGTTGCTGTGGTGGCCGCTGTGGATCTGGCTGGCCTGGTGGAGCATCCGGCGACCCGCGGTGCTCACCGCCTACCTCGCCCTCGTCGCACCGCTCATGGTCGCGTGCACGCTGAACTTCGCGGTCGGGAACTGGACCGGTTAGGGCAACGCGTTCGGGTGGACCGGGTGCCGGTCAGAATGGGGCCACGCGAGCCCCACACACCAGGAGGACACGTGGACCCCGACCTGGCCCGCGAGAGATTCGAGACCGCGCTGGCCGATCACACGCCGGACTTCGGCCGGTTCTTTCTCGTTCGGCTGCTCGACCTCCGGATCAGCTATGACGACGCGGAGCGGACCTGTCGGGTCGACATGCCGGCGAACGAGCTCCTTGACAACCCCCAGGGCTCCTTGCACGGCGGGATCATGGCGACCGTCCTGGACATCTCCATGGGCCATCTCTGTCACCGTCACCTGTCCACCGCCGTGACGCTCGAGATGAAGACCGCCTACCTGCGTCCGGTGCGCGGCCGCTGCTGGGCTCGCGGACGCTTTGTCAAGCCGGGCCGGCGGATCGTGCACCTCGAGTCCCACCTCCACGACGAGGACGGCCGCCTCGCGGCCCACGCCACCTCGACGTGGCACCGGGTGGAAGCCGCACCGCAGCACCCGAAGGAGTGAGCGGTGGCGGCGTGGTGCCGCCCGGCCCCCGTCACACCCACCCCGTGCCCGGCGGTGCCGGGCACGTAGGCTGCCCACACGACCGTTCTGTCACGATCGGAGGGAGTAGGTGTGCTGGGTCGAGTGCAGAGAGCCGGTCCCGGACCGGCCGGTGGCCGGCGCGCGCGGGTCGCCGGTGTGGTGCTGGCTCTCGCCGGAGGCCTGACGGCCTGCAGCGGCGGGTCCGGCGACGAGCCGGCCGACGCGGAGGCCATTCGCGCCGCCTACGACACCACCATCGGATCCGACACCGCGAAGGTCTCGGTGCGTGGTAAGACGACGACGGGTGGCACCGCGCCGGGCGGGACCGTCAAGGGTGAGGGCGTGATCGACTTCGCGAACGAGGCGGCCGCCGTCACGATGCGGCTCCCGCAGGGCGATGTCGAGACCCGGACGATCGGACGCGTGCTCTACGAGAAGGTGTCCGAGGAGCAGCGCGCCCAGGTTCCCGGCAACAAGCCGTGGGTCAAGATCGACCTCGGGGCCGTCGCCGAGAAGCAGTTCGGAGCCGAAGCGGCCAAGAAGCAGACCGGACCGACCGATCCCGCCCAGCTCCTCGGGTACCTGCGCGGTGTCTCGGGGAAGGTGCGTACGGTCGGCACCGACAAGGTCGGGGGCGACGAAACCACGCACTACAAGACGAAGGTCGACCTCCGCACGGCCGCGAAGCACCTGGGGCCGCAGGAGGCCCAGGCCACCGAGCAGCTGCAGCAGCGGCTCGGCAGCAAGCACCTGCCTATGGAGGTCTGGCTCGACGGTGACCAGCGGGTCCGGCGGCTCAGCGCAACGATGCCGCTCGCGGCCGCCCCGACGGGCGGCCAGCCGGGGGCCGAGGTCACCGTGATCGAGGACCTGTTCGACTTCGGGGCCGGACTGGACGTGGGCCCGCCGCCCAAGGACGACACAGCCGACGTGACCGACACCATCCTCGAACGGACCCCCGGAGGGGGGTGACGGCCTGGTGCGCCGCGCTCCGCGGCGCACCACAGGCCCTGCCGGGATGCCGGCTCAGCGGTCGATCACGCGGTCGAAGTGCGTCGTCGTCATCCGCACGTCGACCTCGAGCTCCTCGCCGACCGCGGGCGGCGCCACGTCGCGGGGCAGGAAGAGCAGGCTCACCTGCATGTGAGGGGGCTCGCCGAACCACCGCTGCTTCCCGGCCCAGGAGAACGGGCTGAGCGCGATGTTCGCACTCGCGAGCCCCGCGATGGCCAGCCCCTTGACCCGTGGCACCACGCCGCGTACGGCTTTCGGCGCCTCGAGCCCGATGCCGTGCGAGGTGCCCCCACTCACGACGACCAGGTGACCCTTACCCAGCGCCCGCCACTGGCGGTAGCCGTAGCGCTCGCCACGCGAGAGCCGTACGACATCGAGCACCGTGCCCCTGGCCGAGAACGCCCTCCGGTCGCCGAGCCAGAGGCGGGTGCCGATGCGCGGGCGGAAGGTGATGCCGGGGTAGCGCTGGGACAGCCGCCCCACCTCGAAGGCGCGCAGGTGACTCACGAACATCGTCGTCACCGGAAGCCTGAAGGCGCGCAGCTGCTCCACCCATCTGCCGACCTCGCCGACCGGATCGGAGTTGCCCGGGCGGTCGAGCGGCAGGTGCACGCCGTAGCCTTCGAGGCGCACGTCGTCGAGCGCGGGCCCGAGCTTGAGCAGATCGTCCTCGGTGACGCCGTGCCGTCGCAGGCTGGTCCGGCAGTCGACGACGATCCGGCGCCCGGCGAGCGCCCGGGCACCGTCCACTGACGACACCGTCCGGATCACGCGGTCGGGCAGTCCAAGGCCCTCGTCCTCGTCGAGGCGGTACGGGGTGAGCACGTGCACATCGCCCGAGAACGGGCCCCGGACATCGAGCACCTCGCCGGCCGTGCCGACGGCGATGGTGCCGGCGCGAAGCTTCGCCGCCTCGTACGCGAGCCGTGGGGTGGTGAAGCCGTACCCGTTCCCCTTGATCACCGGGACGATGCCCGGGTTGGCCTTCACGATCGAGGAGTGGTGGACACGCCAGCGGTCTCTCTCGACGTACAGGGTGAGGGGCACCCTACCTCCGGGACATGTAGAGATCGAACGCCTTGTGCAGCAGCTTATTCAACGGGAGGTCCCATTCGCCGAGGTACTCCATCGCATAGCCGCCGGTGCCGAGCTTGAACTGGATGAGCCCGAACAGGTGATCGTCCTCGTCGAGCACATCACCGATACCACGAAGGTCGTAGACCGAGGCGCCGACCGCATAGGCGTCGCGGATCATCCGCCACTGGATCGCGTTGCTCGGCCGGGTCTCGGGCTTCGCCATCGACGTCGCACCGTAGGTGTACCACACGTGCTCGCCCACGGTGACGCTGATCGTGGAGGCGAGCACGTCGCCCTCGTGCACGGCCAGGTAGAGCCGCAGGCGATCGGGGCTCTCGGTGTTGAGGGCCTGCCACATCCGCTGGAAGTAGGGCAGCGGCCGCGGGGTGAAGTGGTCACGCTTTGCGGTGTCGATGTAGAGCTCGTGAAACGTCGGGAGGTCGTCGAAGTCGCCGTGGACGACCTCGACCCCGGCGCGCTGGGCCTTCTTGATGTTGCGGCGCCAGAGCTGGTTGAAACCGGCGCGCAGGTCGTCGAGATTGCGGCCGATGAGCGGCACGTGGAAGACGTACCGGGGCTGCACGTCCCCGAAGCCGTCGCTCGGCGCGTCATCGTGCAGCCAGCCGAGCGACCTGAGCTGCCTCGCGGCTTCGAGGGCCCGCTCGTTGGTCCAGTCGGGCGGGACGTCGCGCAGCCTGGCGGCCGACTTGGCCGCGATGGCACGCTTGACGGTCGTCGCCTCCCAGCGGCGAACGGCGACCGGCGGGCCCATCTTCGCCGAGAACGCGCCCTTCGCCCGCAGATGCTCCACGAGGGGGGTGAGCCAGCGCCCAAGATCCTTGTCGTTCCAATCGATGACCGGTCCCTCGGGCAGGTACGCGAAGAACCGCTGCAGATGGGGGACCTGGCGGTAGAGCACCAGGGCCGCCCCCACCGTCTTGCCCGACCCGTCGACCCACCCGAGGCTCTCGGCCGACCACTCCGACTTCACCTCGGCCCAGGACGGGAACTGCAGGAAGCTCACGGAGGCGCGGCTCGTCAGGAAGGCGACATGCTGCTCCCGGCTCAGCGGTCGGACTCGCAGGCTCATGTCTGTTCCTCCGGATCAGGTCTCCGCGACAGAGGCTACTCGGCGGCCGGCCTCTCGCGGGTCGTCAACGCCCACCTAGGGTCAGTCCGGCAGCCGCTCACGCAGCCACGCGATGTCGCGGCGCTGCCCCTCGGCGCCGCCTGGCGTCTCGCACACCACCGGCGCACCCGCCGCGGCCACCACGTCGACCAGCTGACCGGGATCGACGTGACCGTGCCCCAGGTTGTCGTGGCGGTCGCGGCCTGAGCCGAACGCGTCCTTGGAGTCGTTGGCGTGCACCAGGTCGATGCGGCCGGTCAGGGCCTTGATGCGGTCGACGATGCCGGCCAGCTCCTCACCCCCGGCGTGGGCGTGGCAGGTGTCGAGGCAGAAGCCCACGTCGTGGCCGTCGAGCGCGTCCCAGAGCCGGCCGATGGACTCGACCGTGCGGGCCATGGCCTTCGCGCCGCCGGCGGTGTTCTCGACGTAGACCGGGCAGCGCATCTCGAGGCGCTCGAGAGCCTTGCGCCAGTTGTCGACCCCCACCTCCGGGTCGTCGGCCTTGCCGACGTGACCGCCGTGCACGATGACCGCGGTCGCGCCGAGCTCTGCGGCCTCGTCGACCACCGCCTGGAGGATCTTCCGGCTGGGGACCCGGATCCGGTTGTTCGTCGAGGCGACGTTGATGGCGTACTGCGCGTGGACGTACATGTCGACACCGCGTGCCTGCGCGGCGGCGCGCAGCGCGCCGGCACCATCCTGGTAGGTGCACTGCGGCTGCCAGCCTTGCGGGTCGCCCAGAAAGAACTGCACGAGGTCGGCCCCGCGGGCCCCGGCCTCGCGGATCGGGTCGGCCTGGTCGACGTGAGCACCGATGCGCAGCATGGCCCGAGCCTATTCCTCCGCGGTGACACCGCACGGGGTCGCCGGATTTCGGCCTCGGCGGCCTACTGGGTAGGCTGAGGCGGCTGCATCAGGCAGCCATCCACAGCATGCCCTCCTGCCACGGAGTTCCCGTGGCCGCAGAGTCCGAAGGAGGTGGGGACGCGTATGCGTCGCTACGAGCTCATGGTGATCCTCGACCCCGACCTCGAGGAGCGCACCGTCGGCCCGTCACTCGATCAGTTCCTCAACGTGGTCCGTAAGGGTGGCGGCAACGTGGAGAACGTCGACATCTGGGGTCGCCGCCGTCTCGCGTACGAGATCAGCAAGAAGTCCGAGGGCATCTACGCCGTCGTCGACCTCAACGCCGAGCCCGATCTCGTGAAGGAGCTCGACCGCCAGCTCGGCCTCAACGAGGCGGTGCTGCGGACCAAGGTCATCCGTCCCGAGACGCGCTGACTGGGCCCCTGAGGGCCTTCGGAGGACAACCATGGCATCAGGCGAGACCGTGATCACGGTCGTCGGCAACCTCACCGACGACCCCGAGCTGCGTTTCACCCCGAGCGGCGCCGCCGTGGCGAACTTCACCGTCGCCTCGACGCCGCGGTTCTATGACCGCCAGTCGGCTGAGTGGCGCGATGGCGATGCCCTGTTCCTGCGCTGTTCGGTGTGGCGCCAATCGGCGGAGAACGTCGCCGAGTCGCTGCAGCGTGGGATGCGGGTCGTGGTCCAGGGGCGGCTGCGGCAGCGGTCGTTCGAGACCCGGGAGGGCGAGAAGCGCACCGTCGTCGAGCTCGAGGCGGACGAGGTTGGGCCGTCGCTCCGCTACGCGACAGCCAAGGTCACCAAGACAAGCCGCGGAGGCGGCGGTTCCGGCGGCGGCTCCGGGGGTTCCGGGGCTTCCGGCGGGGCAGGCGCCATGGCGGGGGC
>JBOHCZ010000091.1:0-20673 GCA_050699195.1 Streptomycetales bacterium | reverse complement strand
GCGCTCGACATGCTCGCGGGGCTGACGTTCCTGGTGCTGCTCGGGCTGGTGTCCGCCGCCGGGCGCCGCTGGACGATCCAGCGCAAGGGCGGGACCTTCGACTGCAGCCTGCGCCTTAAGCCCAAGGACGAGGGCAAGGGCTGGATGTTCGGGACCGGCCGCTACACCGGTGCGCGGGTGGAGTGGTACCGGGTGTTCAGCCTCGCGCCTCGGCCACGCGAGGTGATCGTGCGCAGCGAGGTCGAGGTGCTGCGCCGCCGGGCGCCCGACGAGGCCGAGAGACTCGCCCTGTTCTCCGGCGAGATCATCCTGGAGTGCCTGCAGCGCGGGCGGCTGATCGAGCTGGCGATGAGCGAGGATGCCCTGACCGGGTTCCTGTCGTGGCTGGAGGCTGCGCCGCCGGGCCAGCGCATCAACGTCGCCTGATCACGGCCCGGCGCACGCCTCAGGTCCGCTTCAGCGGTTCTCCCCGGGCTTCCACAGCACGTCACCGCGTTCCCGGTTGGCGTGCCGGGCCAGGATGAAGAGCAAGTCGGAGAGCCGGTTCAGGTACTTAGCGGTCAGTGGGCTCATGGTCTCGCCGTAATGCTCGAGAGCGGCCCAGGTGGTGCGCTCGGCGCGGCGTGCCACCGTGCGGGCCTGGTGCAGCAGCGCCGCGCCCGGGGTGCCTCCGGGCAGGATGAAGCTGCGCAGCTTCTCGAGGTCGGCGTTGTAGCGGTCGCACGCCGCCTCGAGACGCTCGATGTAGCCGGTCTCCACGCGCAAGGCGGGGAACTCAGGGTTCTCGACCAGGGGCGAGCACAGGTCTGCACCCACGTCGAAGAGATCGTTCTGGACGCGCGTGAGCAGCTCGGCGATGTCCGCAGGCAGCTGTCCGAGAGACAGCGCGACGCCGATCGCCGAGTTGGCCTCGTCGACGTCGGCGTAGGCCGCCAGGCGTACATCGGTCTTGCGGGTGCGGCTCATGTCCCCGAGCGCCGTGGTGCCGTCGTCGCCGGTCTTGGTGTAGATGCGGGTGAGGTTGACCATGGCCCGAGCTTACGGGGGAGTGGCATGCGGGGGCGCCCACGGGGAACTACCATGCCGCGGTGGACAGATTCCGAGTCGCGGGTGGTGCCCGCCTCGCGGGCGAGGTGCAGATCACGGGTGCCAAGAACAGCGCGCTCAAGCTGATGGCGGCAGCCCTGCTGGCCGAGGGGACGACGCGGCTCACCGCGGTGCCGTGGATCCTCGATGTCGAGATCATGGGCGAGCTGCTCAGGCGACTCGGGTGCCGGGTGGAGCAGGAACCCGGAGCCGTCACCATCGGCGTCCCCGCAGAACCCGGCCGGGAGGCCGACTACGACCTCGTACGGCGGCTCCGCGCCTCGATCTGCGTTCTCGGGCCGCTGGTGGCCAGGTGCGGCGAGGCCCGCGTCGCGATGCCCGGCGGTGACAACATCGGCTCCCGGGGCCTGGACATGCACGTCTCGGGCCTGGTCAAGCTCGGTGCCACGGTCGCGCACGAACACGGCTTCATCATCGCCAGCGCCCCGCACGGCCTGCAGGGGGCCAACGTCTGGCTGGACTTCCCGAGCGTCGGCGCGACGGAGAACATCCTGATGGCGGCGGTGCTGGCGCGGGGCACCACGGTCATCGACAACGCGGCGCGCGAGCCGGAGATCGTCGACCTGTGCGTGCTGCTGCAGGAGATGGGGGCGAAGATCGACGGGGCCGGCACGTCCACGCTGGAGATCCAGGGGATCGACCGGCTCACCCCGGTCACCCACGAGACCGTGCCGGACCGCATCGTCGCGGGCACCTTCGCCGTCGCGGCCGTGCTCACCCAGGGCGATGTGAGCGTACATCGGGCCCGCGCCCACGACCTCGAGATCGCCCTCGACAAGCTGGCCTCGGCCGGGGCGGAGGTTCAGGTCGGCACCGGCGGGTTCCGGGTCCGGATGGACCGGCGGCCCAGGACGGTCGACATCGTGACGCTGCCCTTCCCCGGCTTCGCGACAGACCTGTTGCCGTGCTTTGTCACCCTCAACGCCGTCGCCGACGGGGCGGCGATGGTGACGGAGAACGTCTTCGACTCGCGCTTCATGTTCATCCGTGAGCTGACCAGGCTCGGAGCGGACATCCGTACCGACGGCCACCACGCGATCGTGCGCGGTACGGAGCGGCTGTCGGGCGCGCCCGTACGGGCGACCGACATCCGGGCGGGAGCGGGCCTCGTGCTGGCCGGGCTGGTCGCCGAGGGCATCACCACCGTGTCGGCAGTCGACCACATCGACCGCGGGTACGAGGATCTGTGCGGGCAGCTGCGGGCGCTGGGTGCCGACGTGACGCGTGAGCCGGACCCCGACAGCGACACACTCGTCCCGTAGCCAGAGGCTGGCGCGCCAGGCGCACGAGGCGACGGGGCATCGAGGGAGAGGATCGGCTGTGACAGCGTCCAACGGGACTCAGGGGAAGCTCACCGTGGTGGGCGCGGGCCTGATGGGCTCGGGCATCGCCCAGGTCGCCGCGCAGGCGGGGTACGAGGTGACGCTGCGTGACGTGACCGAGGACGCGCTCGCGCGGGCGAAGGCCGCGATCAGCTCCTCCTACGACAGGTTCGTGGCGAAGGGACGGCTGGACGAGGGCGCGCGGGACGCCGCGCTCGGCCGCATCGCGACGACCACGGACCTCAGCGCGGCCGCCGGCGCCGACATCGTGGTCGAGGCCGTCTTCGAGCGGATCGACGTCAAGCAGGAGGTGTTCCGGGAGCTCGACCGGTGGTGCGCGCCGCACGCGGTGCTGGCCACCAACACCTCGGCGATCCCGATCACCCAGATCGCGGCGGCGACGCAGCGGCCGGAGAGCGTGGTCGGTACCCACTTCTTCTCGCCGGTGCCGCTGATGCAGCTCTGCGAACTGGTGCGCGGGTACCAGACCAGCGACGTGACGCTGGCCGCCGCGCGGGCGTTCGCCGAGGGCGTCGGCAAGACCTGCGTCGTCGTGAACCGTGACGTCGCGGGGTTCGTCACCACGCGTCTGATCGTGGCTCTCGCGATGGAGGCGGCCCGGCTGGCCGAGACTGGGGTCGCGAGCCCGGCGGACATCGACACGGCCTGCAGGCTCGGCTTCGGGCACGCCATGGGGCCGCTCGCGACGACCGACCTCACCGGGGTCGACATCCTGCGCGATGCGGCGCTCAACATCTACGCCGACACCCAGGACGAGAAGTTCTTCCCCCCCGAGGTGGTCACCAGAATGGTGCGGGCGGGTGACCTCGGCCGCAAGAGTGGCCGGGGTTTCTACTCCTACGGCGAGTGAGCGCGGGAAAGTCACCGCATCACTCGCGGGTTTTGCAACCTCTCGGGGCGCGTCGCATATATGAAAAGATGTGACGAACGAGAGGGAAGTGATATGAGTTTCTGTGGCGATCCGCATGCCGGTGTGCTGTGCCTGACGGGGCGGCTCGACGTGCGCGCCACCCCTGACCTGCGGCCCGTGCTGCACCGCGCGGTCGACCGCGGCCGCGGCGATCTCGTCCTCGACATGTCCGCGGTCGAGTTCGTCGATGCCACCGGTCTCGGCCTGCTCGTGGGCGTGCACCGACGCGCGGAGCGCCGGGCGCGGCGGCTGGTGCTCCGCGGCATCCCGCCGCAGTGTGGCCGCCTCCTCGTGATCACCCGCCTGCACCGCATCCTGCACGTGGAGTGGGCCGTCGCGGCGTCAGCCCGGGTCGTGGTCGCATCCCTATGACGGCCCGAAGCGCACGTCGAGGCCGGGTGACCAGAGCACGCTCGCGGGCGGTCCCGCGGGCCGGGGCAGGCCGGCCGCCGCGATCAGCCAGTCGTCGAGGTCGGCCAGATCGGCCCGGTACAGCCGCCAGCGGGGGTGCACGTTCGGCGTGTAGCGGGTCCGCCCGCGCCGGCTCGCGTGCAGGCCCCACCGCGCGGTCAGGAAGTGGTCGAGGCCGGACGGGGCGGTGATGAGCTCACGGACGCGTACCGCCATCCGGCTGGTGACGCCGCGGGGCGCCGGCCACCGGCGCCGGCAGGTGTACGCGTACAGGTCCCCGCGCCGCGTGATCCCCATCCGCGACCAGCAGTACGGCAGGCCGTACGCCAGCCGTCCCGGGAGCACGGGAGCCAGCCGGCCCGCGTCCAGCGAGAGGAACACCACCCCGCGGCGGCCGGCCGCGTCCACTGAGTAGACGCGGACGTTCATCTCGGCGAACCGGCCGAGGCGGGGCAGCTCAGGCGCACCCAGGACGCCGGTCCCGGCGGTCAGGAAGCCGATGAGCCCGACATAGGTGGTGCCGTCGAGGGTGTCCGGTTCGACTCCCGGCGGGAGCAGCGGGCGTACGACGCCCGGGTCGAGCGGCCAGTGCAGGAACGCGAGGTCGCGCCATCGCTGGGTGAGCACGGTACGCGCCAGCCGCCGCGGCGGCAGGGGCGTCACCGGCTCAGGCTGCACCGACGCCGATCCCCTCGCCGGTCATGCCCGGTACGGCACGGCGCTGGAGATGGGCGCCTGCGGGTCGTCGGGGCCGTCGAGCCACACGGTTTGCTTCTCGGGGGTGACGGTGAGCCCGAACCGCTCGCGCGCGGGCCGGCCGGCGTGCCCCCACCACCGGTAGGCCGCCTCGACCTCCTCCCACAGTCGCCGTGGCCCGTACTGCTCCACCGCGAACTCGGCGAGACCGGGCTCGTAGTCCGCACACGCCCAGGATCCGGTGTCGGGGTCGGCCAGCCACAGCGTGCACTCGTCGGCTTCCCCGCCGCTGCCCCAGCCGACGGTGTAGCGGCACCCGGGGACCTGTACCCCGACGGCGAACGCCGCGTCGTCGTCGGACACCGCCCGGGGGTCGAGGCGGGTACGCGACAGCGTGGCCCGCGCGGTGTCGCGGACGTGGGACATGACGTCCCCCACGCCCGGCCGTTGGGCGCGTAGCCACATGAACGAGGAGTCATCGACGACCCGGCCCACCGCGGTGCCGTCGGCACCCACGGTGAGACGCAACAGGACGCCGTTGTAGAAAGCGGAGCCCCACGGGGTGACGACGACACCGCCCGGCCGGGTCTGGGCCACCCACGCATGCGGTACGTCACGGACGGCGCAGGTGGCGATCACCCGGTCGTACGGGCCGTTCTCCGGCCATCCGTCCGCACCGTCGGCGGTCAGGGTGGTGGGCGCGTAGCCGGCCCGGCGAAGGGCCGCCCGTGCTTGGTCCGCCACCGCGTGGTCGATCTCCACGGTGGTGACGAGGCGGTCGCCGAGCCGCTCGCAGAGCAGGGCGGCGTTGTAGCCGGTGCCGGTGCCGATCTCCAGCACCCGGTGCCCGTCGCCCACGTCCAGCTCAGCCAGCATGATGGCAACCATCCGCGGCATCGATGCCGAGCTCGAGGGATGCAAGGACACCTCGCGGTGCTCACCGTCCTCGACCTGTGTGACGACCGAGACGTCGGCGTAGACCGCGTTCCACCACCGCTCGGGATCGTCACCGCGGGACAGCGCACGGTACCCGCCTTGCCCCGCGATCCAGATCCGGTCGGGGATGAACTGATCCCGCCGCACCTTTTCGAACGCCGGCCGCCAGCCGGGGGCGAGGAGGCCCGCCTCATCGAGTTCAGCTGCCAGCGCCGCCGCCCGCTCCACCCTGCCCACCCGCTCCACCCTGTCCACCCTCAGGCGCACCTACTTCTTCGGCTTGGGCGGGGGCGGGGGAATCGGCTTGCCGGGCTTCTGGCCATCACTCTCAGCCGTGTCAGGCTTTCCCGAGTGCTTGCCCACGCTCTCCCCCTTCCACGGAGTTGGGTCCAGCGTGGAGGGGTACGCACCTGAAGGCAATGGTTTGCCCTGGTGTTTCGGCCCTCCATACCCGGAGGGGTGTCACGAGCCGTCGTTGCCGCCCTCCACCGCGCCCGCGCCGACCGCCTCGGCGAGCGACGTGCAACCCGCGGCACGGGCCCGGCGACCCAGTTCGGCGTGGATACGGCGAGGCCACAGCGGCCCGCCGTAGACGAACCCGGTGTAGGCCTGGACCAGTGTGGCGCCGGCCCGGATGCACTCCCACGCGTCGTCGCCGGTCTCGATGCCGCCGACCGCTACCAGGACCAGGCGGTCCCCGGTACGGCCGCGCAGCCGCCGCAGCACGTCCAGGGACCGCCGCTTGAGCGGGGCGCCGGAAAGCCCCCCGGCGCCGATCGCTGCCACCTCGGCCGGGTCGGTCGTCAGGCCGTCGCGGGAGACGGTGGTGTTGGTCGCGATGATCCCGTCCAGGCTCAACTGCAACGCGAGATCGGCGACCGCGTCGATGTCCTCGTCGGCCAGGTCGGGGGCGATCTTGACCAGCACCGGCACCCGCCGGAGGCTCGTCTCGCCCAGCGCCTCGCGTACGGCCTCGAGCAACGGCCGCAGCCGCTGCACCGCCTGCAGGTTCCGCAGGCCCGGCGTGTTGGGGGAGCTGACGTTGACGACCAGGTAGTCGGCGACGTCCGCGAGCAGCCGCGTGCTGGTGGCGTAGTCGTCGACCGCACCGGCGTCGGGGACGGCCTTGGTCTTGCCGATGTTGACCCCGACGGCCACGGTCCGCGCCCTCCGCCCGCGGCGACGACGCAGCCGCGCGGCCGCGTCCGCCGAGCCTGCGTTGTTGAAGCCCATCCGGTTGATCAGCGCCCGGTCGCGCTCCAGCCGGAAGAGCCGGGGCTTGGGGTTACCCGGCTGCGGCCGCGCCGTCAACGTGCCGACCTCGACGAAGCCGAACCCCAGCGCGCCGAGGGCGTGCGGCCCGCGCGCGTCCTTGTCGAAGCCCGCCGCCAGGCCGAGCGGGCCCGGCAGGTCAAGGCCGAGGGCGCGGACCCGCAGTACCGGATCGCGGGGAGCAAGCAGGCGACGCAGCAGCCACGCGACACCCGGAACGGCCGCCGCCCCGCGGATCAGCCCGAATCCCAGGTGGTGCGCCGTCTCGGCCGGCAGGCGCCGCAACAGCACTGCGAACACCAGGCGGTACGTCCCCGCCAGCCGGCCACCCGTTGTAGTCATGGGATTTCTACGATATCGGGACGGTCATGGCCACTGTCCACTCCCCATGATTCATGACCGGGGACGGCTTGCCTCGCCACCTGCTGCTGGCGGGCTGCCCATCGAACTGACAACAAGCTGCTTTCCTGGCTAGAAGAGGGCCGGAGTTTCATCTCCGCCCCCTCCCGGTGATTCGCCGCGCAGTTCTTCGAGGGAGAGCGGGCGGGTGTTGGAAAGGGTGGCAAGGCGCACGAACAGGCGGGCCGTGACCAGCACGTCATACATCGCCCGATGCGATGTCAGGCCATCGGGAAGTTCTTCGGCCAGCTTGAACTCCTCGACCAACGAGCCGAGCTTGTAACTGCCCTGATCTGGCAACAAGCGGCGAGCAAGCTTGAGCGTGTCGAAAACCTCGGGGCACCGCCAGTTGCCGAGCTTGCGCTGGAGCACACTGACATCAACGTGAGCGTTGTGGGCGATGAGTACAGATCCTTCAAGCGTCCGCAACACTTCGGCCTTGACGTTCGCGAACACCGGCGCGCTGGCAACGTCCTTGTTCGTCACGCCATGAATGCGGGTCGCGAAGTACTTGATCGGCTGATTGGGACGAACCAACCAGCTCGCGAGCTCACCGATGATGCCGCCAACGATCGGCACTGCGGCCAGCTCCACGAGGTCGGGCGGCTGGTGGCCGTTGCCTTCGAGATCTACGACGACGTAGCGCAGCGAAGTCCAGTCAGTCATGCCTGGTTCTCTCCCAAACCGAGGTAGGGACTCTGCAGTTGGTCTTGTCGGGAGAGTAGGCCGCTCAATACCAGAGCGCCAGAAAGTTTCTAGACATTTCTAGCGGGAACACGAACGATACAAGCGATCTGAAACTACTCGCCATCC
Source organism: Streptomycetales bacterium (assembly GCA_050699195.1). Classification (GTDB taxonomy): domain Bacteria; phylum Actinomycetota; class Actinomycetes; order JBOHCZ01; family JBOHCZ01; genus JBOHCZ01. The sequence goes on along the minus strand of JBOHCZ010000091.1, from coordinate 12,786 downwards.
TCCGGTGCCTCGGGGGCAAGATCGTCAATCACGCGCGTGATGATGGTCCGAGCCGGCCGGCCGTAACTGGCGACCGCAGCAAGCGAGTCGAAGATGCCGCCGTACAGTGTGATTTCCTGCGGCTGGGCGAGGTTCAGCTCAGCCGAGAAGGTCTCGACCATCACACGGTCGCTGTCGAGCAGCCAGAAGCCGTGAGATGGTGCCACGACGTACTGCGTTTCGAAGCCGATGATGCCGAGCAGCACGTTGGGGAGTGCTGACAATGAGATCAGGCGGTCAAGCTGTCCAAGCATGACCTCGGGCGAGCACAGTCGGTAGCGCAAGGCCGCTTCCGTCAGGACGAAGTGAAAGCGCTTGTCTGACCGGTACAAAATGTCCTGTCGCCTCACGCGAGCGCGCACAGCCTCGTTGATGTCGTTCTTGACCTTGAAGACTGTGATGCTCTGCGCGAAGCGTGTACGGGCGTACTCAGCGGTCTGGAGAAGTCCAGGAATAAAGGTCGACTCGAACGCCCGGAAGACCCGTGTCTTCTGATCAAGTTCGGCAATCTCGTTCTGGTGAGGGCGCAAGCCGATCTTGAGTTGCCGTTGCCACTCGGCATGTTGGACTTCCAAGGTGTGCAGTGCTGCCAGCAGAGCTTCAGCCTCTGCCTCGCTGTTGGTCTCCCTCGTCCAACCAGCGATGTCCTCGTCGGTTGGTGTCTGGCGTCCGTTCTCAAGCTTCGAGATCTTTGAAGGAGGCCATGACAACGACTCCGCGAGCTGCTTGCCGGTGAGCCCGGCTTGTTGACGCAGATCGCGGAGTCGTTGTCCAAGCGCGTTGCGCGCTTCGTGAACGGCAGTCACGCCTGTCGTCTTACTTGGTCGCAAAGTCGTCTCGTTTTCTGGCACGGTGCCAGGCAGCGTCGCGCCAGTAGTTATGTTGCACGATAACGGCGGGGTCCTCGATGATCTCGCCACCAAGGAAGGTCTCGTCGTCATCGAAGTGCATGCGCACCAACTTGCGCGAGTCGAACAACCAATAGTCGTATTCAGGCAGGTCCCTAGCTTGGTCGCGCGTCAGGTAGCGGATGTCCTCGCCGGCTGCGTTGGTGTGCTCCGAGCAGAAGACACCGAAGCGGCTGTAGTCGGTAAGGGGCATGCTCACTACGCGGACGCGCGAGAACCGGTGACCCTCGGCTGTGGTGGCTCGGATCATGTTCAGCCATTCCTGGAACCAGGCCATGTCAACCGGATCGCCTGCGAGGAACTCAGCCAGCGCCTTCGTTTCGTTCGGCGAGTAGTAGTAATCCCGCGTCTCCAGACGAAAGGCTGTGTGCTCGAAGGTGCGGAAGAGCTGGCCAAACTCGGGTCCGATGATCAGATTCAGTTGTCTTCACCCCGACGCTGGTAGAACTTCAGCACATCCTCGGGGATCTCGATGAGGGCTTCGCCCTCGGGTACCGGGCCGATATCGGCGAGCGCCTGAGGGTCGGTCACGGTCCAGCCCTGGGCGATGTAGGTCCTGCGGTCCGTGCGGTCGGTGGCGAACAGCGTGGGTGACTGACCCTCTTGGGACCCGGGGTCCTTTCCGAGAAACTGAGCGCGCATGGTGGTCCTTTCTGAGAAGGATGGTGAAACGTGCTCACACATCGTCGCTCCGATGACATGGCAAGTCAACGACGAAACCGGGGACGATCAAGGACTTAGAAGAGAGTCATGTCGTTGCTCGGGATACCCCGTAGCTGGTCGTACTGCAAGATCACACACTTGAATCCGCGATCTTCGGCAAGGGTCCGAGCCTGCGGCGCAATGCTCTGAGCTGCGAGAACGCCTCCTACCGGCGCCAGGAGGGGGTCACGGTTCAGCAATTCGACGTACCGGCTGAGCTGCTCCACGGCGTCGATCGTGGCCTTGCGCTTGACCTCCACAGCCCAGTGGCGGTTAGCGCATCCTTCGTTGGAATCGACGCCGTCGATCTCGCCGCGCCGCGTGAACTCGACAGCCACGGTGGCACCTGTTGCGCCCCGGCAGAGGATGTCGACCGGCCCGATCGCGGTCGGGTACTCCCGGCGGATCAACGACCAGCCCTCGCCCAGGGTCTGGATGTGCTCGGCGAGCAGCTGCTGGAGGTGGGCCTCCACCCCGTCCTTGCGCAGCCCCGGGTCGACGCCGAGGTCGTGCGTGGAGTCGTGCAGGATCTCCTCGATCGCGATGAGCAGCTGCTCGCCGTTCTTGCCCGTCACCGTCCAGCCGCCCTCCCCCTCTTCGATCCGGCACGGCGGGCTCATCCAGTTGAGCGGCTTGTACGCGCGGTCGTCGGCGTGTACCGACACCGAGCCGTCGGCCTTCACCAGGATCAGGCGCGGGGCGCTGGGCAGGTGGGCGGTGAGCCGGCCCACGTAGTCGACGCTGCAGCGGGCGATGACGAGGCGCACGCCCCGCACGGTAGCGGACCTGTGGCGGTCCCGGGCGATCACCCCGTGACGAGGCGTACGATCTCCGCGGCGCAACCCCACGACAGCGTCACGCCCGCCCCGCCGTGGCCGTAGCAGTGCACGACGGCACCCGCGTCGCCGTCCTCGCGCTCCAGGCGGACGTGGGTACGGACGGGGCGCAGCCCCACGGCGTGGCTGCGTACCGGCGCGCCGCGCAGCTCGGGGACCATCCGCCGTGCGCGGGCCAGGATCGACTCGGCGACCGCGGCGTCCGGAGCCGTCGACTCCGCGCCCTCGTCGGCCGTGCCGCCCAGCACGACCTCGCGCTCCCGCGGCACGATGTAGAGGATGCCTTCTGGGTGCGCCTCGTCCAGCAGCCACTCCGTGACGCCGACCTGGCCGACCCGGACCACCTGCCCGCGTACCGGCAGCAGCGAGGCATCGCCCGCGACCTCCCGCGCACCGAGGCCCGTGCAGTTCACCACGACGTCGGCGTGCGGCCGCCCCTCGCCGAGCGCGGAGATCGCCCGACGCCGCACCGTGCCGCCGAGGGCCGCGAGCCGCTGCGCCAGCCACGGGAGGTGGACGGACATGTCGACCACGGGAGCCGGGAAGCGGTACCCGTCGGCGTAGCCGTCCGGCAGGTCGCGCCGGCCGCAGCGGGCGAACTCCGGCACCGCGGCCCGCCACCACGGTTCGGGGGCGGGCTCGCGGAACAGCTCCCGCCCGAGACGCAGCGACACGCCGCTGCCAGGCACGGCGGCCAGCTCGGACAGCACCCCGTAGGTGGCGGCGCCCCACGCCGTCACCCGGTCGTAGGGCTGCGCACGGTACGGGTACCACAGGGCGGCGGCGACGGCCGACGTGGTATCCGGAGGAAGCTCACGGGCCCACACGTGCGCGTCGACCCCGGCCTCGCGGAGCCGGATCGCGCTGGTGAGCCCGATGATGCCTGCGCCGACGACGAGAGCGCGCATGGGCCGAGTCTGCCACCCGTCCGACCGCTCACCCCGCACCGTCCCGCCCCGCGCGTGCAAGACTGCCGCCCATGGGTCGGAAGGTGGCGAAGATCGGCGTGGTCGGGCTCGGCACCATGGGTGCCGGCATCGCCGAGGTGCTGGCCCGTGCTGGGCTCCAGGTCGTGGGCGTGGAGGTGGCCGATGAGGCGCTCACCCGCGGGCGCGGCCACATCGGGCGGTCCAGCGGCCGTGCCGTACAGCGCGGCAGGCTCACCGAGGACGAGTCGCGGGCCCTGCTGGGCCGCATCGCGTTCACGACCGCCCTCGACGATCTCGGCGACGCCGACCTGGTCATCGAGGCCGCGCCCGAACGGATGGAGGTCAAGCGGGAGCTACTCGGCCGGCTGGACGCCGTCTGCCGCGCGGAGACGATCCTCGCGACGAACACCTCCTCGCTGTCGGTGACCGAGATCGCCGCCGCCACCGGCCGCCCCGGCCAGGTCGTGGGTATGCACTTCTTCAATCCGGCGCCGGTCATGAAGCTCGTCGAGGTGGTACGTACCGTCGTCAGCGACCCGGAGGCGGTCGCGGCGGTGGTGGCGCTTGCCGAGCGGATCGGCAAGCGCCCGGTGACCTGTCGCGACCGGGCCGGGTTCATCGCGAACGCCCTGCTGTTCGGCTACCTCAACCGGGCTGTGTCGATGCATGAGAAAGGCCACGCGACCCGCGACGACATCGACGCGGCCATGAAACTCGGGGCCGGCCTGCCCTTGGGGCCGTTCCAGCTCCTCGACCTGATCGGGCTCGACACGGCGTGCCAGATCCTCGAGACGATGTACGGCGAGTCCGGCGACCGGTTGCACGCGCCGGCGCCGCTGCTGCGCCAGACGGCGAGGGCGGGCCTGCTCGGCCGCAAGAGCGGGCGCGGCTTCTACTGCTACGGCGAGGCCGCCGGGGCCACGCCGGGGGAGCCCGCGAAGACGCCCTACGCCGGGACGCGTGACGTCGAGCGTGTGGGCGTCGTCGGCGCCGGACCTCGGGCCGACGGGCTCGCCGAGGCGTTCCGCGCTGCCGGGTTCGGCGTCGGGCAGGCAGAGCGGGGTGAGGTCGCCCCCGGCGGCCTCGGCGGGGTCGGCCTCGTGGTGGCGGTGTCGGACGAGGATCCGCAGGCCGACCGGGCGTTGTTCCAGATCCTCGACCAGACCTGCCCCGCGGGCACCGTACTCGCCACCACCGCGGTCCGGCTGCCCGTCGTCGTCGCGGCCGCCGCGACCCGCCGCCCGGAAAGCGTCGTGGGTCTGCGGGTGTTCGATCCGGTCCCCGAGTCGAAGCTCGTCGAGGTGGTACGCGCCGTCTCGACGGGCGACCCGGCGGTCGAGACCGCACGCGCCGTGTGTGACCGGCTCGGCAGGCGGGCGGTGGTCTGCGGCGACCGCGTGGGGCGCATCGTGGATGCTCTGCTCGTCCCGTACCTCAACGACGCCGTGCGGATGCTCGAGAGCCGTTACGCGAGCGCGGACGACATCGCCGCCGCGATGACGCTCGGCTGCGGCTACCCGGCTGGTCCGTTCACGATGATCGACGAGATCGGCCTGGACACCGTACTCGCCACCCAGGACGCGATCTACCGCGAGTCCGGGGAGCCCGGCCTGCGACCCGCACCGCTCCTCGAGCAGCTCGTCACCGCGGGGCGGCCCGGGCGCGGCGCGGGGGCCAGCCTCCGCGACCACACCTGACCGCTCCTTAACCTGGTGCCGTGAGCCGCTACCGCCGCCGCCGCGTGTCCGGCCCCCCGGTCCGGGCGGCCGGTGGTTCGGAGCGCGTCGAGGAGTGGCCCGACGGCGAATGGATCGTCCGGTCGGTGACCGGGTCGGCGACGACCAAGAGCTACCGTTGCCCCGGCTGCGACCACGAGATCCACCCCGCGACACCCCATTTGGTGGCGTGGCCGGCCGAAGCGGGAGGCCTCGACGAACGCCGCCACTGGCACCCGGCGTGCTGGCGGGCCCGCGGGCGGCGGGGGAGGCGGGCGTGACGACGGAGATCCTTTCCAACACGGTGCTGCCCGCCCGCCGTACGCCGATCACCCTGCAGACCGCCGACGGGCTGCGACTCGTCGGCGAGTTGGCCGTCCCCGAGGACCGTGAGCCCGTCGCGACGCTCGTCACGCTGCACCCGTTGCCGACCCAGGGCGGGATGATGGACAGCCACCTCTACCGCAAGGCGGCCTGGCGGCTGCCCGCGCTCGCGGGCCTCGCGGTGTTGCGCTTCAACACCCGCGGCACGGCCTCCGCGGCGGGGCGCAGCGAGGGTGACTTCGACGGCGGGGAGGGCGAGCGCTACGACGTCGCCGCCGCGATCGAGTACGCCGACTACCACGACCTGCCCGCCCCCTGGCTCGTCGGCTGGTCGTTCGGGTCCGAGCTCGCGCTCCGGTACGGCTGCGACCCCGCCGTGCGCGGCGCCATCCTGGTCTCGCCCCCGCTCAAGCGCGCCGGGGGTGCCGATCTCGACGTGTGGGCGGCCTCCGGAAAGCCACTCGTGGCGCTCGTCCCCGAGTACGACGACTACCTGCGCCCCGACGAGGCGGGCGAGCGCTTCGCCCGGGTGCCGCAGGCCGAGGTGGTCGCCGTCGAAGGCGCGAGGCACCTGTGGGTCGGCGAGCGGTACGTGCGCCGGGCGCTCGATGAGATCGTGCGGCGCGTCGTGCCCTCCGCGCACCCGCTCCCGGCGACGTGGCGGGGCCCTGCGGCCCCCGACCCAGCAGGGTGAGAGCCGCTGAGCGCCATCCCGGCACGCCCGGTACTGAGCGGTTCGATGGAGATCGACCGGATGTGGATCAAGGCGGTAATCTCGCACCCACCGGACCCAGCCGGACCGGACGGTGCGTGAGATGTGGAGGGCCCTGTGGCCAGTGACGACCAGTTCGTACCCCCCCCGATCCCGACCGACGTGCCGACCTCCGCCCGCGCCTACGGCTGGATGCTCGGGGGCAAGGACAATTTCGCGGTCGACCGGCAGTTCATTCTCGGCACTCTGCCGAACTTTCCGGAGTGTGTGGACATCGCGCGGCAGAACCGCGAGTTCTTGTTCCGGGCGGTGCGGTACCTGGTGGAGGAGGCGGGGATCCGCCAGCTCATCGACATGGGATGCGGCCTGCCCACCAACAACAACGTGCACCAGGTCGCCCAGAGGTTCGCGCCCGACGCCCGCGTTGTCTACGTCGATATCGACCCGATCGTGCTCGCGCACGGCCGGGCGCTGTTGGCTGACAACGCCGCCACCACCGTGATCGCCGCCGACATGCGAGATCAGCAGGCGATCCTTGACCACCCTGATGTCGGGCGCCTGATTACCTTAAGCGAGCCCTTGGCGGTGCTCTTCCTGTCGGTGGTGCACCACCTGCCCGACGCCGACGACCCCCGCGGGGTGCTTCGGACGGTCATCGACCAAGCGGTGTCGGGAAGCTACCTGTGCCTGTCTCAGGTGGTGGCCGACGACCCGGTCAGGGGGGCTGAGATGAGCGCCCACATCTCTGCCGACGGGATCCCTTGGCAGACTCGCACACCGGCGGAACTCGACGCCTTTCTGGACGGGTTGGAGGCAGTCGAGCCGGGGCAGGTGAACCTGGTGGACTGGCGCCCCGACCCCGACCAGCCGCGGCTCGACCCGGTGGACGCGGAGCTGGCCCCGTACGTCGGCGTCACCGAGCGAAGTAAGGGCATCTACGAGTACGGCGGAGTGCTGCGCAAGCCCTGAGTGCCGGTGGCCCCCGCTACGGCCCTGCCGAGAGAACCGGGCCCCCGGTCTGCCGGACGAAACCGGGGAGGGAGACGGCGCCGCCCTGCCGGGTGTCCGAGTAACCCGCCCACATCCGGCCGGCGTTGTCGACCTCGATGGTGAAGTAGTCCCCCATCCGCCGGTCGATGCCCTGCGCCTGGCAGACCGTCCCGCTGTTGCAGATCGTGCCGCGGTGCACCGGATCGGGCGTGGCGGTGCTCACGGTGAAGCCGGGCGCGTCGGAGCGCGCGCAGCCGAGGCCGGTCAGGCTCGCGGCGGACCGCACCCGCCAGCCGTGCTCGCCTGGGGTCTCGGCGTTGTTGCCCGGCAGCGGGCGGTCCGCCTCGAGCCACGCGACCGCGACCCGTCCCCGGTCGCCAACGGCGAGCCACGGCCAGATGTCGGTGTTGCCGTCGGTGTCGACCCGCGCGGGCTGTGACCAGCTGCGTCCGCGGTCGGTGGAGTACGAGTAGTACACACCCGCCGGGCGGGCGCCCTCGCCGGTCTCGTCCCATGTCAGGTACAGGTTGCCCGCGGGGTCGAGGTCGAAGCTCGGCCAGTGGGAGTTGAGATCGGCACCGGTGGCGATCGTGCTGACGTCGGGGACCAGCACGTCGTCGCGGGCCTGCCGGAACGCCGCCATCTGCAGCGTCCCGTCGGCGAGGTGCGCCTCGTAGACGGTGCCGTCGCTCTGGTCGACCTGGATGTCACCGAGCCCGTTCGGGTCCTCGACGCCGGGCGCGAACGTCTTGCCGCCGTCGGTGCTCTTGAACAGGTGGTGGCCGACGCCCCCAGCGGGGTCGTTGGGGAAGGTGCCGCCGCCTTCCAGGTTCCCGGTCATGTACAGCACGTCAGCCTGGTCGCCCGCCATCCACTGGCGGTCCTCCAGGGTCTGTCCCGCGAGGTTCTGCAGCTGGTACGTACGGCCGGAGTCGACCGACTTCGAGACCGCGACGTTGGCGAGGTTGATCTCGGAGATGTAGACCTGCCCGGCCGAGTCGACGGCGAACTCCGGGTCCGAGAAGCCCGACCCCGGGACGCCGTTCGGCGGCAGTGTGCGGTCGGAGAAGTGCCAGGTCGTGCCGAGGTCGTCGCTCCACCAGTAGTAGGCCTGCCCGGTGTAGTGGTCGGTGAACGCCGACGAGTTGTCGTCGCCCGCTTCCGGCGCGAACACGTGAGTGGTGCCCGCGTGCGCGCCGTAGAGCAGCTGGCCGTCGGGATGCATCTGCACGGTGGGCTCGCCACCGGCACGTGTCGTGTCGACGTAGGTCTGCTCGGCGAAGGACATCGGCTCGGGGGCGGGGCAGGGCGGCGCGCTGCGCGTAAGGGTGGCGGCGGTGTGCGTCGCCGCGCGCCCCGGTGCCGCCAGGCCTGCGGTTAATCCCGCGGTCAGCGCCACCGCGCCGAGGCAGGCGATGCCGGGGCGAATGCGATCGACCATGGGCGGTCTCCTCGCGTCGTGATCACGGTGTGCCTGGCCGGCAGTCCCCGAGCCCCGCCCGCCGTCGCACGATGCGCAGGAACGGGACGCTAGTCTGCCGTCGCACCGCTGACAATGGCGGTGGCCAGGGCCGGACAGAGCCCGGACACAGCCCGGACACAGCCCGGACATTAGCTCGGACAGGAGGGCAGAGCCATCAGCGCAACGGAGAACTCTCCCGGCGGCATCCGCCTCGACGGCAAGAAGTCGCTCGTCACGGGGGCGTCCCGGGGCATCGGGCGGGAGATCGCCCTCGCCTACGCGCGGGCTGGGGCCGATGTCGCCCTCGCGTCCCGCGACAAGACCGCACTGGAGGTCGTGGCCGGGGAGATCCGCGCACAGGGCCGCGGTGCCGCCGTGCTGCCCTGCGACGTGACCGACCGCGACGCCGTGCATGCCATGGTCACGGCGGCCATCGAGGCGCTCGGCCACGTCGACGTGGTGGTGAACAACGCGGGCGGAACCAGCTTCATGGCACCCTTCACCGGGCTGCGCTTCTCCGGCTGGGAGAAGACCATGCGCCTGAACGTGGACTCCATCGTCCACGTCTGCCAGGCCGTCGGACCTCACCTGCTCGAACGGCGTGCGGGCGCTGTCATCAACGTCGCGTCGGTCGCCGCGCTCATCGCGACACCGGCGCTGGCCCCCTACGGCGCTTCCAAGGCGGCGGTGGTCTCGCTCACCAGGTCACTGGCCGCCGAGTGGGCGCACGTGGGCGTGCGGGTGAACGCGCTCTGCCCGGGCTGGACGGCCACAGATCTCAACCGCAATCTCTGGGAGAACGAGGAGGCCTCGGCCGCGCTGCTGGCGAACGTGCCGATGGGGCGCTGGGCCGGGCCGCGGGAGATGGCCGGGCCGGCCGTGTTCCTGGCCAGCGACGCCGCGTCGTTCGTGACCGGCCAGGCGCTCGCCGCCGACGGGGGTCTCACGATCCTCTGACTGCGGCCGCGGCCTTTCTCCGCCCCGTACGGCCGCCCCGGAGGCGCGGCCAGGGTAGGTTTCCGAGCATGACGGTTCCGCTCCACGCCGAGATGTCCGGCCGGGGCCTGCCCGTCGTGCTGCTCCACGCCTTCCCGCTGTCCTCGGTGATGTGGCGCGAGCAGCGGAGGCACCTCGCCGACGCGTGCTGGGTGATCACGCCCGACCAGCGTGGGTTCGGCGGGTCGCCGCTGGGCTCCGACAGCCCCTCGCTCGACCACTGCGCCGACGACCTGGCGGCGCTGCTCGACCGTTACGGGATCGAGGGTGCCGTCGTCGGCGGCTTGTCGATGGGCGGCTATGTCGTCATGGCGTTCCTGCGCCGTCACCCCGACCGGGTGCGCGCCGCGGTACTCGCCGACACCAAGGCCGCCGCCGACACCGAGCAGGGGCGCCGCAACCGCGAGCGCATCGCGTCGACGATCCTCGAGGAAGCCAACCCGCGGGTGCTCCACGATGATGTGCTACCGGGGTTGCTCGGGGAGACGACGGCGCTGACGCGACCGGGCGTGATCGACCACGTACAGGGGATCATCCAGGACGCGCCGCCACCCGCCGTCGCCTGGGCCCAGCGGGCGATGGCGGAGCGTCCCGACTCGTTCCCCACACTGCGTGGGGCGGACGTCCCCGCGCTGGTGATCGTGGGCGAGGAGGACACCCTCTCGCCGCCCGACGATGCCCGGGCGATGGCCGAGGCGCTACCCCAGGGGGATCTGGTCGAAATCCCCGGCGCGGGCCACCTGAGCGCGCTGGAGACCCCCCGGCAGTTCGGCGAGGCACTGCGGCGGTTCGTGACGTCCCTGCCCTGACGCCCGCTGACGATCATGGCATTTCCGCCCTCACCGCGGCGGATGAAGGGGCGGAATTGCCGCTGTCCCATCCCGGGGAGCGGCTGGCACTGCCAGGAGAGGCCTACGCGACCTCCTGGCGGGGGAGGACCACTTCCCGGATGAGGAGCAGTACGGCGGCGGCCAGGGGGATCGCGAGCAGGGCGCCGACGACACCGAGGAGTGTCCCGCCGACCAGGGCCGCGACCACGGTCGCGGCGGGCGGCACATCGACCGAACGCTTCATGACGCGCGGGTAGACCATGTAGTTCTCGAACTGCTGGTAGAGCACGAAGAAGATCACGCAGGCGATGCCCCGGGGCGCCGAGTCGATGAACGCCAGGCCGATGACCACGACCGCCCCGATCGTGGCGCCGATCATCGGGATCAGGTCGAACATCGCGACGAGCAGCGCGAGCGCGAGAGCGTACTCGAGGCCCAGCGTCTCGAGGAAGATGAAGGTCACCACGCCCGCGGAGATCGCCACCAGCAGCGCGCCGCCGACGAAACCGCCGATCTTCTGCAGGATCTCGTCGCTGAGCAGTCGGACGCGTTCGCGCCGGGTGCGGGGCGCGAGCAGGTAGGCGTGGCGCTTGATGCCCGGGAGCGAGCCGAGGAAGTACAGCGTGAGGATGAGGACCGTGAGAGCGCTGAACAGCGTTCCGAGTACGAACTTTCCGACCCCGAACAACCCGCCGAACACCTGCTGGCCGAGCGTGCCGCTCGTGATGTAGTCCTTGGCCTGCTCGATGATCTGGTAGTCGGCGTCGAGCCGCTGGATGGTGCGATTGGACTGCAGCTGGTCGAGATAGAGCGGGGCGTTCTGTACGAACGTCGTGGTCTGCTCGGTCACCGGGGGTGCGATCGCCGCGATGAAGCCGCCGAAGACGAGCAGCAGGCCCATGCCGACGGCGGCCACCGCCAACCCGCGTCGCAGGCCCCGCCGGACCAGCGCGTCGACCATCGGGCTCAGCCCCACGGCCAGGAACATCGAGACGACGATCAGGACGAGCACCTGCCGTGCCGAGAAGATCGCCTGACTCAGGTACCAGGCGAGGATGACGCCGAGCCCACCGACGAAACCGACGTAGAACGGAGACGACCGGCTCAGCCGGCGGCCGAGCTGTCCGTACGGGGAGCGAACCTGCTCCCCGGCGGGGCCGGCGTGCTGCTCCGCGGCGTCACGCTGTTCGCCTGGGGAGGCGTGATCAGCCGCCCTGGCCTGCTCCTCGGTTGACACCTTCTGCTCCCGGTCTCGTTTCGGCGAGAGAGCCATCACGTCGTTCGGGAAGCCTCAGGAGAACCACCCGCCATGCCCGTCGGGCCCGCAAGGACCGAAGCCCCGCGGGCGGGTACGCCCGCGGGGCTCAGCGACGGCTCAGCGTCCCTTCTGCGTGGGGATCGCACCCGTCTCGTCGTCCTCGGGGTTGACACCCGCCGCCACCGCTGCGCCGGTGAGCGTCGCCAGCATCTCGCGGACGTTGGTCAGCTGGGCGTTGATGCTGTCGCGGCGGTGGGTGAGCGCGGCCAGCTCGCGCTCGGCCTCGGCCCGCAGCCGCTCGGCCTTCGACCGGGCGTCGGACACGATGTCGTCGGCCTGGCGCTGCGCCGTCTCCACCGTCTGACGCGAGCGCCGCTCGGCGTCGGCCCGCATCTTCTCGGCCTCGAGCCGGAGCTGCTCGGCGCGCCGCTCGACCTCGGTCAGCCGCTTCTCCGCGGCGCCCTGGCGCTGCGAGAGATCACGCTCCGCCTGCTCCCGTCGCTTGGCCAGGTTGGTCTCGAAGTCGGCCGCGGCCTGCGCGGCCTTGGCCCGGGTCTCCTCGAAGAGGGCGTCCGCCTCCTCCCGCTTGGCGAGGCCGTCCCGTTCCGCGTCCGCACGGATCTGGCCGGCCTTCTTCTTGGCCTCCGCCAGCATGTGCGAAACCTCGTCATCGGCTTCGGACTTGCGCTCCTTGGCGTACTGTTCCGCCTCGCCGCGCACCTGGCCCGCTGCCTGCTCGGAGAGCGCACGGTGCTGGTCGGCGGCCTGCCGGGCCTCTTCACGGAGGTCCTTTGCCTCTTCCTCGGCCAGCCGCAGGATCTTCTCGACCCGGGCGCCTAGACCGGCGTACGAGGGTTCGGCCTCGAGCGGCTCGCCGCGGCCCTCGCTCTCGAGGTGAAGCTCTTCGATACGCCTCTCCAGAGCCGCGATGCGCTGGGTGGCGGCATCGCGGTCGGCGGTGAGCTTGGCGATGTGCTCGTCGACCTGATGGCGCTCGTAGCCCCGACGCGAGACGTCGAAGCCGTGGGGTGATGTGATTTCACTCATCCAGAATCCCGTCATCGACCGGTGGGGTGCACAAGAGT
>JBOHCZ010000090.1:0-11994 GCA_050699195.1 Streptomycetales bacterium | reverse complement strand
AGACGGAGACGTTGACCCCCGCGGCCCGCAGGCCGGCGGCGACGCCGTACGGGTCGTGCCCGTCGAGGGTGAACGTCACGATCCCGCACTGCCGCGTGCCGCGGTCGTGCACGCTCACCCCCGGGGTGTCGCGCAGCCGGGCGCGCAGCGCCTCGGCGAGGCCGGTGACGCGCTGCTCGATCGCGTCCAGGCCGAGGCCGAGGGCGTAGTCGGCGGCGACCCCGAGGCCGATCTTGCCGGCGTAGTAGGTCTCCCAGTTCTCGAAGCGGCGGGCGTCGTCGCGCAGCACGTACTCCCGCTCGCCGGTCCACCTCGCCGCGTGCAGGTCGACGAACGGCGGCTCGAGACGGTCGAGCACCCGCCGGGAGCAGTACAGGAACCCGGTACCCCGGGGACCGCGCAGGAACTTGCGGCCGGTGCCGGAGAGCAGGTCGCAGCCGATCTCGCGGACGTCGAGCGGCAGCTGGCCGGCCGACTGGCAGGCGTCGAGCAGGTAGAGCGCGCCGTGCTCGCGCGCCAGCCTGCCGACCTCCTTGCCGACCTCGGCGGCGGGGTTGACGAGCCCGTTCTGGGTGGGGACGTGGCTGATCGCGACGAGCCTCACGCGCTCGTCGAGCATGGCGCGCAGCGCGTCGACGTCGAGCTGGCCGGCCCCGTCGTCGGGCACCACGTCGATCCGCACGCCGTGCCGCCGCGCGGCCTGCAGGAAGGCGAGGGCGTTGCTGGCGTACTCGGCCGTCGTGGTGAGGATGCGCTCACCGGGCCGGAACGGGATCGCGTAGAAGGCCATGTCCCAGGCCCGGGTGGCGTTCTCGACGACGGCGATCTCGTCGCGCTGCGCCCCGATCAGGGCGGCCAGCGCGTCGTAGGTGTGCTCAACGACGTCGTCCTGCCGGGCCGCGGCCTCGTACCCGCCGATCTCGGCCTCCAGCCGCAGGTGGTCGATCACGGCGTCGAGCACGGGCTGCGGGGGCAGCGCGGCACCGGCGTTGTTGAGGTGGGCGACCCGGCGGCAGCCGGGCGTGTCGGCGCGGGCCGCCTCGACGTTGATGGGCATGGGGTCACTCTGCCAGTGCGCGGGCGGCCGTCGCGATGGTCTCCGCGTCGATCCCGGCCGCGCGCAGCTGCTCGTCGGGCGCCGCCGAGGCCGGCATCGCCGTGACGGCGAGCTTCATGATCCTCGGCATCGTGTGGGCGTCGGCGAACACGTCGAGCACGGCGTCGCCGAGCCCGCCCTCGGGCCAGTGGTCCTCGACCGTGATGATCCCGCCGGTCTGGGCCGCGGCCGCCCGCAGGGTGTGGGCGTCGACCGGCTTCACGGAGTACGCGTCGATCACCCGGACCGCGACGCCCTCGCCGGCGAGCCGGTCGGCCGCCGCGATGGCCTGGTGGACCGTCACGCCGGTGGCCACGACGGTCACACGGTCGGCGTCCGAGGCGCGGACGAGCTTGCTCCCGCCGATCTCGAACCGCTCGGACGGCGGGTAGATGACCGGGGTGTTCCCCCGCAGCGTACGCAGGTAGCAGATGCCGTCGTGGTCGGCCATCGCCGCCGTGAGCTGGGCCGCGGCATTCGCGTCGCAGGGGTGCAGCACGACGCTGCCATACACCGCGCGCAGCGCGGCCAGGTCCTCCAGCCCCATCTGAGAGGGCCCGTCCTGCCCGATCGACACCCCCGCGTGCGAGCCCACGAACTTCACGTTCGCACGGCTGACCGCCGCCATCCGGATGAAGTCGTAGGCCCGGCTCAGGAACGCGGCGAACGTCGACACGTACGGGGTCCAGCCGCGCACCTGCAGGCCGACCGCCGTCGCGACCATCTCCTGCTCGGCGATGTAGCACTCCACGAAGCGCTCGGGGTGCGCCTTCGCGAAGTACTCGGTGCGCGTCGAGTCGGCGACCTCGCCGTCCAGGGCGATCACGTCGCCCCGCGCGTCGCCCAGTGCGGCGAGGGCCTCGCCGTAGGCGGTGCGGGTCGCCACGGACTCACCGACCTCGTACACCGGCAGTCGCAGCGCCCCGCCCGGGAGCTTGCCGGGGAAACGGTGGGGTTCGGCGCGTCCCTCGGGCCTGGCGACGTCGATGCGCAGGTCCCGGACCCCGCCCAGCTCCGCGACGGCGGACCGGACGTCGGCCACCGGCTTGCCGTGGGCGCCCTCCTGGTCGGCGACGGCCGCGACGCCCTGGCCCTTGACGGTCCGGGCGATGATCGCGGTCGGCCGGCCGGCGCTCCGCCCGGCCTCGGTGTACGCGAGGTCGACGGCCTCGACGTCGTGCCCGTCGATCTCGACGGTGTGCCAGCCGAACGCCTCGACACGGCGGCGGTACGCGCTCAGGTCCCAGCCGTGGCGGGTGGGGCCGCGCTGGCCCAGCCGGTTGATGTCGAGGATCGCGGTGAGGTTGTCGAGCCCCTCGGCGCCGGCGTGCTCGAACGCCTCCCACATCGAGCCCTCGGCCAGCTCGCTGTCGCCGCAGAGCACCCACACCCGGTAAGGCAGCCGGTCGAAGCGCTTGCCCGCGAGCGCCACGCCGACCCCGACCGGCAGGCCCTGGCCCAGCGAGCCGGTGGCCACGTCGACCCACGGCAGCCGCGGCGTGGGGTGCCCCTCGAGGCGGCTGCCCCGCGCGCGGAACGACAGCAGCTCGCTGTCGGAGATCGCACCGCAGGCCTTGTAGAGGGCGTAGAGCAGCGGCGAGGCGTGGCCCTTGGAGAAGATGAGGTGGTCGTTGCGGGGGTCGCCGGGCGCGTCGAAGTCGTAGCGCAGGTGGCCGGCCGCGAGCACGGCCATCAGGTCCGCGGCCGACATCGACGAGGTCGGGTGCCCCGACTGCGCGGCGGCCGCGGCGCGGACGGCGTCCACCCGCAGCTGCTGACCCAGCTCCTCCAGTTGCTTCCGGTCGGTCACGGCGATCTCCCCTCCCACGGCACGTGCCCTACCGAAGCTACCAAGGGCCTACCCGCGCAACGCCCGGTCGACCTCGTCTGCCGCCCGCCCGCCGGATTCGACGGCGCCTTCCATGTACCCGCACCACCGCTCGGCGGTCTCGGACCCGGCCCAGTGCAGCGGGCCGACGGGTTGGCGCAGCGCCGGGCCGTACAGCGTCCAGGCGCCCGGCGGGAGGTGCGCGCCGTAACAGCCGCGGGTCCACTGCTCGGCGGTCCAGTCGCGTTCGAGGTAGGTGACCGGCTCGGCGGCGCGGGGGCCG
This sequence comes from Streptomycetales bacterium, assembly GCA_050699195.1. Taxonomy (GTDB): domain Bacteria; phylum Actinomycetota; class Actinomycetes; order JBOHCZ01; family JBOHCZ01; genus JBOHCZ01. Next base: position 8,787 of record JBOHCZ010000090.1, on the reverse strand, counting down.
AAGAACCTGGCCAGGCAGCCGAGCACGGCCTCGCGTCGCTCGTCGGGCTCCGCGCGCGCCAGCGCTACGGCGTGCTCACCTTCGAGGAAGGCGACCAGCACGCCGGGCGAGCCCCCGGGCGGTGAGTTGTCGAACACCACCTGCACAGGACCGGCGTCCGAGATGGCCTGGCCGCTGCCGCCGTCGGCACGCCAGAACGGCTCGTCGTAGACCGCGTGGCACTTCACGACCGCGCCGTGCGGCATCCGCTGGGTGAGCTGGTCGCGGTCGGCGGGCAGCGGGGGCTCGTAGGTGATCCGGTACGCCAGCGCGGGCGGCACCGCGACGATGCAGCGCCGCGCCTTGTACTGCTCGTCGTCGGTCCCGACGACGACCCGCTCGGCGCGGCGGGAGATCCAGCGCACCGGCTCGCTCAGCCGGGCCGGGATGGCGAGCTTCGCGGCCAGCCGCTCGGCGATGAGCTGGCTGCCCCCGACGACCCGGTCCTGCTGGGCTCCGCCCCCGGTGCCCGTGAGGCTCTCGAAGCCCCCGCCCGAGTGCACGTAGAACAGCGCGTGCAGCAGCGAGATCCGGGACGCCTCGGTCGCGAACACGGCCTGCGTCGCCACCTCGAAGTAGGTGCGCCCGCTGCGGGTCCGCGCCGTACGGTCGAGCCAGGTCGCGAACGTCTGCGCGTCCCACGACTCCGCCCGCGGAGCCTCCCAGGGACGGTCGAGGGGTACGAGGACCGCGAGCCGGTCGAGGCGGCGGAGGGTCCGCGCGATGTCGTAGAGCACCACGGGGTTGCGCACCGGGGCCTGGCCGCCGCTGAAACGACTGCGGCGCCCCGCCAGCTCGAGGATGTGCTCGCCCTGGTCGTAGGTCGGGAACGTCTCCAGGCCCAGCCGTTTGACGAGCGCGAGGACCCGGTCCTGGCCGGCACCGACCCACTGGCCGCCGGTCTCGACGATGTGCCCGTCGCCGATCGGCTCGTTCAGGGTGCGCCCCCCGACTCTGTCGCGGGCCTCCAGCAGCACGACGTGGTGCCCGCGGGCGCCCAACCGCTCGGCGGCGACCAGGCCCGCCAGCCCGGCGCCCACGACGACGACATCGACCATGCTCGAGACGCTACCCAGGGACGGCGGCGCATCCCGGGATTTGCGGCTCTCCGACCCGATACGTGGGTCATCTGGTGGTGCTGAACGGGCGATCCGTCCTCGTCATCGCTTGGCATCTGCCCCCGGACGACCAGGGGCGGCGGCACCTTTGGAGACGGTCCGCGCCCGGCTGCCGCCGGTGACCCACCACAGGTAGACCTCGCTCACCACACCGAGAGCGGCCCTGGCGAGGAGTACGGCGGCTGCCCCCTCGAGGCTCCACAACAGCCCGGCCGCCAGCGGGGCGACGATGTCCCCGACGTCCTCGCCCATCCCGAGCACCCCCATGATGCGCGCCCGTCTGGGGCGGTCCGCGGCCGACACCCGGGCCATCACCGATCCCCACGCTGGCTGATAGGCCGCCTTGCCCAGATCGTCAAAAGCACGTCCCGCGAGGTACCCGGGCCACGTTGGCAGCGCCAGGTAGAGGAATGACGAGGCGATGTTGGAAACGCCGCGCACGCTCAGCACGAGCCGACCGCCGGATCGATCCGCCAGCCAGCCGAAGGCGGGGCCGGTCAGGGCGAGACCAGGAGTCAGCAGGTAGAGCGCGCCGGCCTGCGCGGCGGTCAACCCGGCGTACTCCGTCGCCAGGATCGGGAACAGGGCGCCCAACATCCCGGAGGTGCCTGCCACCAGGAAGCCGAGCACGGCGAACCGGCCGACGTCGGGTGCCGGCGTTCGCCGCCGTCTTCCGTCGTGGTGGGCGGCGTGCTGGGCGGTGGCATGGCTCGTGCGCATGTCGGGCCCGCGGTCGGGCTCCCGGACCATCCGGGCGACGACCCCGAGCGGCAGCGCCGACAGGAGGAAGGCGAGCCCGAAAACCCAGCCGTACGAGCCGCCGGTCGCCGTGATCAGCAGCCCTGCGGCGCCGCGCCCGAGCGACCCGGCCATGGTCTTCGCGGTCTGGTACCACGCGAAGGCCGACGCGACCTTCCGTTCGCCACCGCCCTCGGCCAGCAGCGCGGCGACCGCTGGGTCTCTCGCCGAGTCGGCCAGACCGTGCCCGGCGCGCACCGCGTAGAGTTGCCATGCACTCGTGGCCAGCCCGTAGCACAGTGCCAGCAGGCTGCGCAGTGCGATGGCCACCGTCATGGTGCGCTTCAGGCCGAATCGGTCGGCCGCGGCGCCCATCACCGGCTTCAGCCCTGCCGCGACCATGCCGCTGACAGTTGCCAACGCGCCGATCTGCAGCAGGCTCATCCCGAGCGATCGGGCGTAGAGGGGCAGTGCGAATCCCACCACGCCGAACGCCAGGCGCGACAGGAACCCTTCGGCGACCAGGGCGACGAGGGCGGGATTGCGGGACTGCTGCCTGGTGTGGCGGCGGCTCACCCGGCACCGACCGTCCCTTCCGGTCCCGACCGCGCCGGGACCGGAAGGGACGGCGGCGGACGGCCTTCGATGACCTCGAGCAGGTAGCGCGTGATCGGCTCGGCGACGCCGCGGAGACCCTTGTAGCCGGGGAAGTAGTTGACGTCGACGACGAAGGGGCCCTCCGGTCCTTCCACGATGTCGGCGCCGAACAGGTCCAGGCCAAGGGCTCGGCCGCAGGTCAGCGCGATATCGCGCACCCGGTCGCTGACAGCGGCGGGCCGCCCCGGCCGGGCGAAGCTGTCGGCCCCGAACGGTTTGCGAACCGCGAGGACACACCGATCGACGACGTAGACCTTGAGATCCTCTCCGGGTCCGGGGACGAACTCCTGGACCAGGTGGGGTCGAACGAACGGGGGCATCGACTCGAGTGCCGCACGGTCGGCCACCAGCCGGACGCCGTCCCCCCGGTGGCCGCGATGCGGCTTGACCACCACCGGGCAGGTGAGCTCCGTCAGGTCCAGTCGCGCCGGGTCGCCGGTCACCCAGCTCCGCGGGACAGGCACCCCGAACGCAACCAGCCGTGCGCCGGCGGTGATCTTGTCCTGGGTCAGCGCGCATGACGGGTACGGGTTCACCACCAGGGTCCCGGCATGGTGCGCGACAGCCGCCAGGCTCAGCGCGAGCTCCGTGTGCGACTTGAGCAGCACCAGGTCGTACCCGTTGACGAGCCGGTCGAGATCGGTGACCTGCTCCTCGGGGACTGACCAGTCGAGCTGGACGCCATGGGCTGCGAGCCGCTCGGTGACCTCGAGCAGCAGTGGACTGGGCACCGGCGGAACCCGACGCGCAGCCAGCAGCAGTGCCTTCATCCGATCGGCTCCCGGCCCAGCGCAGAGCAGGACCAGACCCGGCGATCGAGGTCGATCATGGCGCTTCCCGACACCGCGTGCCGCTCGAAATGGCGGTAGCCCCGCAGGACGTCTCGTGCGAAGGTGCCGGAAGCGTCCACCTGGCAGACCCGGCTCAGCAATGCTTCGGGGCTGCATGTCCCGCCACCCGCCCGGTAGAACGAGATGGCAGCGGCGGCAGCCAGTGCCAGCGTCCGCGGGCGCACGCCGGCCTCTTCGGCGAGCACCGCGCTGCCGATGAGGCGTTCGGACGATCCCAGCTTCCGCAGCGGGTCGCCAGCGACCCGCTCCACGCGGTCGTCCAGCTCAGCGTTGTCCAGGCGATGGACGATTTCGCCGACAAGGCCCGGCCCGCCCGCCCACTCGGGCCCGTACCGGGCGTAGAGGCCGGCCTGTCCCTCACGCACCGCTGCCTCGGTCGCCCCCCTGATCTGCGGATCGCGTACGGCGGCGTGCACGTAGCGGTATCCCTTGAGCCACCCGAGGTACGCCGCGGTGCCATGCGCTGCGCTGAAAGTGGACAGCTTGCGCCTCGTCACGGCGCGGAAGTTTCCTGAGGCGACAAGGCCAGCCGCGTCCGGCAGGTCCGCGACCAGTCCACCGCGGTCTACGGTGATGTCGCCCGGACTGTCGCCACACGCGACAAGTACCCCGTCGGGGTCGACGTCGATGCGCGAGACGATGCGCGAGACGATGGCTCCCGCGAAGCCCACCATCGGGGCGTCCCATCGGGGGGCGGCCGCGGAGCGCACGAGCTGCGCGAGCCCGGCGGCCACGTCCGTGCCGTTCTCGAAGCACAGCACGTTCACCGGTCGCCGCCCCGGCAGTGCCGCGGCGAGCAGTTGGGCAACCGGAGCATAGGAGATCAGGCCGGTCGCGGTGGCAACCATGTCGGCGTTCGCCAGGGCCCGGCGCGCCTCGGCGTCCGTCACCAGATGGCTGGTCACCCCGGAGACCCACCGCTCCTGGTGGCCCCTGGTGTCACCCAGCCGGACGCGGTAACCCTTCGCCCGACCGAGGCGGTCGTGCACCGCCGGGTCGCGTCCGAGCAGGGTGACCTCGTGACCTGCTGCGACCAGCGTCTCGGCGATCAGGCCGAGCGCGACGCGCCCGGTGCCGATGACACAGGCCCGCATAAGTTCGGTCCCCGGATGGGCGACAAGATCCGCGCCGGTAGCGCATCGCGGACGTGACCGTAGATGTAGTCGGCAAGTCGTAGCTCCGCGTCGGGTACCCCCTTGAAGCCGGGGAAAGCCGAGAAGTCCACGATGTACGGCTCGCCACGACTCACGATGACATCGAAACCGAACAGGTCGATGCCCAGTGCGTCGCCGGCGACCTCGGCCATCCGCGCGATCTCAGCGGGAACTTGAAATGGGGTGCCGAGCTTCGCCGTGTAGTCGCGTGCAGGCCACGGCCGGAGCACTCCGAACACCCGGTCGCCGATGCGGTAGATCTTGCGGTCGGGGCCGTCCGGGCAGTGATAGCGCTGGACCAGCAGCGGTCCGTCCGCATCGGCCAGGACCTGGCCTCCAGACCCGGAGTCGGCGGCCAGCTCCTCGGCGTCCCGGAACACCCGGACACCACGTCCTTGCGATCCACGCACTGGTTTGACGACGATGGGGCCGGTCGGCAGGAGATCGGCGACCGCGTCGCCCCGGATCGTCACCCACGAGTCCGGGACCGGAAGGCCCGCATCGGCAAGACGTGACGTCATGACGGCCTTGTCCCGGCACGCCAGGGCAACAGGATAGGGATTCAACAGTCGCGCACCCCGATCGTGCAGGATCCCTGCCACGGTGAGGGCGAGCTCCGACCCGGACTTCAGCACGAACAGGTCGGCATCGGCGCGTACTCCGTCGAGCCTGGTGATGGCCTCGTCGGCCTCGATGATCTCGACCTGCGCCCCCCATCCCTTGAGCAGCAGGGTCACCCTGCCCATCAGCGGGCTGTACCGGGTCGCCGGATGGCGGACGAGAATCAGTCCTATGCGCACAGGGGCACCTCCCGTCGGCTCCGACCCAGGACGTGGGACGCCAAGACGTCGTCGGCCCCGGGCACACCTCTGAAGGTCGGGAAGTCGTTCACCTCGAGGACCACGGTGCGGCCCCTGCTGACGACACAGTCCACGCCGTAGACCGTCAGACCGAACAGCCGGGCGCACGAGGCGGCTAGTTCCTTCAGCTCGGTGCTGACGGGGAGCAGCACATCGAAGTCCGCCGCGCCGGGTCGAGCCGGGAACGCGGCCGGGCGGCGAACGGCGAAGACGGCGTCGCCGATCCCGTAGAGCTTGAGATCCGTTCCGTCGGTGGGGAGGAACGACTGCACTACCGCGATCGACTCGGGCCACCTCAGCTCGGCCAGTTCCCGCGCCGTCCTGACCAGGAGTAGGCCTTCGCAGTTGTCGCCGGTGACCGGCTTGCAGATGACCGGGAAGCGCAGCGAGTGTGTGCGGGCGACCGCGCGGGGGTGACCGATCACCGTCGTCGGGGTGGGGATCTCGGCCGACATGAGTCGGACCGACATCGCCGCCTTGTCCACCACGCCGCGGATCGACGAGGCCGGGTCGACGACCGGAACGCCACAGACCTCTGCATGGTCGAGCAGGGTGGGGAGCGGGGCCCGGCGCCCCCGGGCCACCGCGACGTCGACGCCGCGCCATTCGGAGGAAACGTCAGGTTGGAGGTCGACGGCGACGCCATCGCAGACGAGGACTCTGACGTCGTGGCCCTGTCGCCGCAACGCGGTCACGAGCCCGGCCGGCTGGAGGTGGGCGAGGTAGCGTTTCTCGGTCAGGACCGCGACACGCCGGGCGGGTGGCGCCGTGCCACCGCCGTCGCTGAACTCGACCATCGGCGCTCGCCCCCCGCGACACCCAGTCGAGTGCCGCTATTCATCTCGCATCATTTCATCCTATAGACGGGCGCAACAAGCCGTTAACCCGACCGCGCGAAACATGCCGAGGCTGGTCCCGCTCGACGGACCCGGCACCGGGGATCTGGCTGCTCGCGCCGTCCTGCCGTGGAGCTTCGACGTCGCCTCGCGCTCCAGGCGAAGCAGCATTCGCGTACACCGCTGAACACAATGGCCCGGCAGCGCTGCGGCAGCGAACGACCGGTCCTCGGTGACCTGCGGCTTCGCGGTTGTACGCCGCAGACTCTCGCGCGATTGTGTTCAGCGGTGCCGCTCCGGTTGCGGCGCACCTGGGCCGCACTCATGATCTGGGGCTGGATATCAGGGCGTGCGTCGACCGGGCGCGTACCTGGCGGCCAGCCGGGCGAGCGCCACCGCCGCGACGAGCAGGCCGAAGTCCCGCAGCGCGATGTCGTAGAAGTCCCCGAGGATCAGCAGGTTGACGATGATCCCGGCGAGCCAGGCGGCGACCAGCCAGCCGCCGAACCGCGGCACCATCGCGACCACGACCCCGGCGACGATCTCGATCACGCCGACGGCGTACATCGCCTGCTCAGCGGTGCCGGGCACGATGCCGTCGACCCAGGGGGCGAGGTAGGTCGGCCAGTCGACGAGCAGGTTTGTGAACTTGTCGAGCCCGAACAGGATCGGCGCCACGGTGAACGCCGTACGCAGCATCAGGAACGCCTGGTACGCCGGGTCGGACAGGGTGCGTCCCCGGGCGACGCCGGAGGCGGATACGTCAGCAGTCATGAGATCCTCCTTCTAAGAACAGGATATATTGACGTTAGATCCCTGAGGTATGTTTCGTCAACAGAGGTTGGTTCTAGACTGGAGGCCATGAAGGGGACCTGGGAGGCTCAGGTCGCCGCCGTCGCCGCGCTCGACGAGCCGACCCGCCGGCGGCTCTACGACTACGTGGTGCGCCAGCCGGGACCGGTGAGCCGCGACGAGGCCGCCGGGGCGCTGGGGCTGCCGCGCACGACCGCGGCCTTCCACCTCGACCGGCTTGTGGACGAGAACCTGCTCGACGCCGTCTACGAGCGCCGCACCGGGCGGACCGGCCCCGGCGCCGGCCGGCCGGCCAAGCTGTATCGCCGCTCCGACAGTGCCGTCGCCGTGTCGCTGCCGGAGCGCAGGTACGACCTGGCCGGCCTGCTCCTGGCCGCCGCCCTCGAGGAGGCCGAGCGCTCCGGGGACGCGCCGCGTACGGTCCTCGACCGGCACGCGTACCGGCTCGGCAAGGAGCTCGGGAAGACGGCACGTCCGGCCGGTGACGAAGACCAGCGAGACGCCGCACTGCGGGTGCTCGAAGGCTACGGCTTCGAGCCGCGCATCGAGGACGGCGACGTCGTGCTCGGCAACTGCCCCTTCCACACCCTGGCCAAGGAGCACACCGAGATCGTGTGCGGTATGAACCTGTGCCTGCTCGGCGGGCTCCTCGACGGGATCACCCGCACCGGGCTGACCGCCCGTCTCAACCCCGCCCCGGCGCACTGTTGCGTACGCCTCGAGCCCGCCGCGCGGAGACCCACGCACTGTCCGGACTGAGCATTCGGGTCGTCAAGGCGTGCGTCCAGCGCCGCTCAGCTCGACCGCCCAGCCGTCCGCGTGATGGGCCCGGCGCCGGGGCCGGTCACCGGCTAGCTTCGACCTCCCGCGCCCGCCGCGCCTTGCCCGAGCGCAGCTGCGACACCCGTTGATGCGAGATGCCCATGAGTTCGGCCGCGTCCCGCGCGGAGGCGCGCACAGACTCGCCCAGGACCTGGGCGGCGCGATGCATACGTGCCTCGTAACGCCGTTCGGCACGCTCGCGCTCCCAACGCGCCTCACGCAGCTCGTCCAGCGCAACCTTGGCGTCGAGCGGGAGATCAAACTGCGGACTCAGGTCCAGCGACTCAGGTTCAATGTCCAACAGGTCGGCCAGACCCTCTCGGATCTCAGTGAAGAGGTGACCGAGGCCACGCGCCTCCACGGCAGAGCCGGGTACGCCTTCTGCGAAGGCGACCCACCACGGGTGCTCGCGACGGATCATGATGCGGTAGGTGGTCATCGGTCCATCCACCCCTTTCCCAGGTGCCGTTCGAATGCATCTTCGATTGAGCGGGTCGTAGTCATCCCCATGTCGCCGGGGTGTTGCGGGAACAGGCTCCGGGCTAGCTCACGCCCGTTGACGTCGTAGATGGCCCAGACTTGATGTGACCCCTTGCCTCGGCCGGGTATCCGCTCGACGGCACAGCCGTTGGCCTTAGCCGCCTTACGGAGAGCCTTGAGTGCATCTCGTGGTGTCTTCGGTCCTTTCACCATAGGATAAGTCTAATAAATTAGACAGTCAATTGTCTAGCGAGCTAGCCATTTGCTGTGCTCTCCCGGCCTGGGGGTCACGGCAGGGCCATTGCGTAGTCGCGGGTAGGTCTGTCTGATCCGGGTTTGGCCTGTGTGATGGTGTGAGCGACACGCCGGCGCGGGGGTGCCAGGGGGGCACGGTCCCACTGTCGATCATGCGGGTTGTC
>JBOHCZ010000089.1:0-8229 GCA_050699195.1 Streptomycetales bacterium | reverse complement strand
CATATAGGCGTTGAGCGATTGCCTGACCCACCGCAGCCCAGTCCTGCTCCACAGACCCACCAGTACCTCGCACCGTCCGCCAAGCCTAGCTAGCACGAGTGCATCACTGCCGATTCGCGAGTGAGTCGGTTGACCTACTACCAATTCGATGTCAATATGAGCGTGATTCATGAATGGAGTCGCCGTGTTCCCTCAGCCGAGGAAGTTCCTGCGTTACGTCGTGCTGGCCGTGGCCGTGCTGTTCGTGGTCAGGGCCCCGGAGGAGGCGGCCCACATGGTCGTCGAGGGCTTCGGGGTGGCGGGTCAGGCGATGGATGCCTTCGACCGGTTTGTGGGCGCGCTGTGACTCCCGACCGTGAGGCCACATCTACGTCTATGAGGAGAGAGATGCGTGCTCGTTCGAGTTGGCCGCCCGCCTCACCTGCTGGTGAGCCGTCGGTGGCTGAGCTGGATGCGATCGAAGTCGGTTGGCCGGTGGTTGAGGCTGAGTTGGCCGCGTTGGATGCGGAGATTCTGGTTTTGAGCGCGGCGGGTGGCCCGTCGCAGTTGGACTGGCGGCGGTTGCGTCGTGCCAGGCGCCGGGTGTTGGAGACCCGCCGGGTCCGCTCCGCCAGGCCGTTCGGCGAGTCCGGGGGTTCGGCGGCATGAGTGGTTTCCGTGAGTTGCCGGTGGATGGGCGGATGGCCGCGCGGCTGTGGGAGTCCTGGGTCGGCGTCTCCGATGCCGATCTGCTGGATGTCGTCAACGACGACGCGGTGTGCCGCGACGAGGCGGAGCTGATGTTCCCCGAGCCCGACGACCTGGCGGGGATCGCCGAGGCGCGTGATGTGTGTGCGGCCTGCCCGGTGCAGGCGCAGTGTCTGCTGCTGGCGCTGCGTACCGGTGAGGACGAGCACGGCGTGTGGGGCGGATTCACCCCAGAGGAGCGCCACACGCTGCACCGGTCGGCGAGCTGGCATCTGACCCGCCGCGCGGCGGCGGGCCCGGAGGTGGCGTGATCGTGGCTGATCGAGACGGATACAAGATCAGTTTCTGGTGGTCTCCCGATGTCGACGCGTATGTGTCCGGTGAGACCGACGCGCGGAAGATCCGTTGTGCGCTGTGCCAGAAGGCTCCGTGTGTGTGCCCGGAGTTCGGCGCGGCCGAGTACTTCGCGCTGATCAAGCGTCGCCACGGGTTGGGCTAGCCCGCGGTGGTGAGTTCGTTCGTTCCCCCGCTGATTGGAAAGGGCATCTGTGATGGGCCGCAAGAAGCAGGACCTCAACACCATCTCCGACGCGAAGTGGAACCGGCTCAAGGACAAGGCGAGCAGGTACCACCCCGACCCGTTGATGGACCCGAAGGCGGCGGCGCGTCGCAAGCAGGCGCGCGCGCAGTTCACCAACCGCAAGTGGAACTGACCGGATACCCCGGGGCGCGGCCTATGGCCTCACAAACCGCGCCGCGCCCCGGGTCCCTCACCAGTGGAGGTAGTCCCATCATGGCCCAGATTGACACGCCGGCGGTGTTGCGTCGCCTGGCGGGGTTCTTGGAGTCCGTGCCCGACCTGCCGGCGGCCTCGGTGGCGGTGTCGACGGGCTGCTACACGCAGATGATCCAGGTCTGCGAACCCCGCGGCCAGGACAGGGCCAGCGACCTGGCTCGCGTCGCCGCGGTGAATCAGATCCTGGCCGCGCTCGGGGCTGCGAGGACGTGTCGCCCACTGCCGGGCGTGGGCTGGCACTACATCGGCGAAGCCCACCTGGGTGGGCTCCACCTCACCGTGTTCACCCCCGTGAGCGTCCCCCTCAACCCGGAGGTGACCCCGTGAGCCAGCACGTTTCGACCTCGGGCCGCGGTTGGGCCTACGCCGGGGTGCTCCTCGGCGGCGGGGTGTCGATCGCGGCGAACATCGCCCACTCCTACGTGCCCCCCGACGAGGCCGGCCCGAAGTGGTCTCCGGAGCACGGGGCGGTCATCGGCGCGGTGTTCTGGCCGATCGCGTTGTTCATCGCGATCGAGATCCTGGCCCGCACCCGCTGGCCCGAACTGGCCCGCTGGGTGGTGCTGCGCTACCTCGGACTGCTCCCCGTGGCCGTGGTCGCCGCCGTCGTGTCCTACCGGCACCTCTCCGGCCTGCTCGAGTTCTACAACGAAGACGCGTTGACCGCGACCATCGGCCCACTCGCGGTGGATGGGCTGATGGCCATCTCCACCGCCGCGCTACTGGCCACCGGCCCCAGATACACCCAAGACACCCACCCCGACCTGCACCCAGTCCCGGACACCGTTGCGCCCAGGTGGGCGGACACCACCCCGGCCACGACACCGGACATCGTCCCCGACACGGTCCCGGACACGTGGGCTGCCACCGTACCGGCCACGACACCGGACACGGTTCCCCGAGCCGCCGCGGACAGCAGGCCGGACGGTGACCCGGCACGGCAGCGGCCACGGCCGCGTAGGACTGGCGGCCGGCGCGACAACGCCGCCGCGGTCGCCCGGCTCCGTGAGCGCCACCCGGACATGACCACCACCCAGATCGCCCGCCGGCTCGGCGTGTCCGACCGCACTGTCCGCCGCCTCGCCAACACCTAACCCACCACGACAGGAGGACCGACCACCGCGATGACGACCTGCTACTGGTGCCACAGCCCCGACGTGGTGATCGACGACGGCGCCGCGATCCACCCCGCCGACGTGGCGGACCCGGACCAGCCACTGAGCGTGGCGCACTGCATGGACTGCACCAACACCTGGCAGCACCACCCGCTCTAACCCACCCCCCTCCCGGGGTGCGGCCTGTGGCCTCACAAACCGCGCCGCGCCCCCGGGCCCTCACCGACCCGAGAGGACCAGCACCACCATGACAACCCCAACGAACAACCACCCCCGCGGCGGGCCGCCCTGGGACCCCGACGACAACCCCCCTGTCCGCATCCCGAGCGCCCGCCGACCGGACACCAGCCCGGACGCCCTGGCGGAGGCGTGGGCGGACGTGGCCGCGGTCACCAGCCCGGACACGGAGCCGGACGCTCTGGCGGACACGGAGCCGGACACCCGACCGGACATCACATCGGACACCGAGCCGGACAGTGACCCGGACATCCAACCGGACGCTGGGACGGACATGGACCCGGACACGAGCCCGGACGCTGGGCCGCCGCGGGTGGATGGTCCGGAGCTGGCGGGTCCGTCGTTGTTGGAGCGGACCCGGGCGAGTAGGCGTCGTCCGGTCGTGCCGCCGTGGGCGTCCTCCCGGGAGGAGCTGCATGACGCGGCGCGCTGGGTGGTGGGGCATTACACCCACGCGGCCGGCTACCATGCGGCGCGTTCGCCGTTGTATGCGGCGAAGCTGACCGCCCGCGCCCCGCTGGGGGCGGCCCGGGTCACCGGTCGGACACTGCGCTGGCTCTCGGACGCCGAGGGGGCTCCGGTGCGGTGGGCCGCGGTGCGTCACGAGAACGCCGAGATCTACCTCAAGCTGTCCCGGCAGCGCGATGCCAGGGTGCGGATGCGGGTCATCCTCGCCACCGCCGCCCTGATGCTGGGTGGTTCGGCGGCGATGGTGCTCGCGGTCGCCGCGCCCGCGTGGGCGCTGTACGCCGCGGGCGGCGCCGTTGTGGCGGCGTTGGGTGCGGCCGGACGGCCAGGAGACAGGCCGCTGATCGACCGCGCCGTGGTCGCGCCCAAGGTGTCCCGCCTGACCAGCGACATTGTGGTGCGTGCGCTGTCGGCGTTGGGGATCGCGGAGATCAACAAGGCCATGGGCCGGGGCGGCGGCGGGATCACCTTCCCCGCGCCGATCACCCGGGATGGCCCGGGGTGGCGGGCGGATGTGGACCTGCCTTATGGGGTGACGGTGACCGACATCATCGAACGCCGCGACCGGCTCGCCTCCGGGCTGCGCCGCCCGATGGGCTGCGTGTGGCCCGAACCCGCCCACGATGAGCACGCCGGACGGCTGGTGCTCTGGGTCGGGGACCAGGACATGAACCAGGCCAAGCCCCCCGCCTGGCCGTTGGCCCGCCACGGTCAGGGTGATGTGTTCAAGCCCGTCCCGTTCGGCACCGACCAACGCGGCCGCGGTGTCGGCATGGGGTTGATGTTCGCGAACGTGTTGATCGGGGCGATGCCGCGGTTCGGCAAGACCTTCGCCATGCGCGTCCTGCTCCTCGCCGCCGCCCTGGACCCGCGCTGTGAGCTGCGGGTGTTCGAGTTGAAGGGCACCGGCGACCTGTCGGCGCTGGAGAAGGTCGCCTACCACTACGGCTCCGGCCCGGATGACGCCACCATCGAGGCCTGCGTCGTCTCGCTGCGGGAGGTCTACGCCGAGCTGGAACGCCGCGCGAAGACCATCTCGGGGCTGCCGAAGGACCTGTGCCCAGAAAACAAGGTCACCCCCCAGCTCGCCGGCAGGCGCTCTCTGGGGTTGCATCCGCTGCTGGTGGGGGTCGATGAGTGCCAGGAGCTGTTCTCCCACCCCGTCTTCGGTAAGGAAGCGGGGGAGCTGTGCACCGCGATCATCAAACGCGGACCGGCGATGGGCGTCATCCTCGTGCTGGCGACCCAGCGCCCGGACAAGGACTCCCTGCCCACCGGCGTGAGTGCGAATGTCGGGATCAGGTTCTGCCTGCGGGTGATGGGCCAGGTCGAAAACGACATGGTCCTCGGCACCTCCGCCTACCGCAACGGGGTCCGGGCGACCACCTTCACCCAGCGCGACAAGGGCATCGGCTACCTCGTCGGCGCCGCCGACGACCCCCAAATCGCCCGGTCGTACTACATCGACGCCCCCGCCGCCGAACGCATCACCACCCGCGCCCGCGCGCTGCGCGTGACCGCCGGCACGCTGGCCGGTCACGCGATCGGCGAGACCACCCACACCGAGGGAACCACCACGTCGGTGCTCGATGACGTCCTGGCCGTCGTCCCCGCTGGCGAGGCGAAGGTGTGGAACGAACACATCGTCACCCGCCTCGCCCAACTCCGCCCCGACACCTACACCGGGTGGGGGCCCGAACAGCTCACCGCCGCCCTCAAACCCCACGGCGTCCCCACCGGCCAGGTCTGGGGCGCCACCGAGCACGGACGGGGGGCGAACCGGCGCGGCATCACCCGCGACCACCTCACCACCGCCGTCACCGAACGTCACCAAAAGCGGGGCGGGCACTAGCCCCAACCCGGGCGCTAGGTCTAGCAGCCGCCCCCGCTAGACCTAGCAGCCCCGCTAGCACCCCACAACAGTCCTGATCAGGCCGCTAACACCTAGCGGCCCTACCCCACCCATGCCCGAAACCGGCCCTGGAGGCACGTTGCACCCCCCCACCGACATCGCTAGCCCCATCCTCGCCATCCTGATCGTTGTCACCCTGGGTTACATCGCCACCTGCGCGATCTGGCCGTTCGGAGCGTGCCGCCGCTGCTCAGGCGCCGGGAAACTCCGCGCCCCCATCGGTCGTTTCTTCCGGCTCTGCCCCCGCTGTAGTGGCACCGGGCGGCGGATCCGAACCGGACGCCACCTGTGGAACCACTGGCGCCGCATCCACCGCGACGGCACCCGATGACCCGATGGGCAGACCACGGCCACCTGCCGGGTGGGCACGAGGTGGTCACCGCAGTGAAGACCACGCCCGAACTGTGGTGCGCCGATGCCATCCACATCGCCGGCTTCGGCACCTTCGCCGTCGCCGCGCCGCCGGTCGAACTTCCCGGGCACGAGGTGCTGATCCGCCTCGCGTGGGAACGCCTCGCTGTCGTCGCCGCGATCGACGCGGAGTGGGAGGCCGTCAGCGTCCACCCGCCGATCTACCGGCACCGCTCCTGCCCCGCCTGCGCAGGCACCGGCCGCTGCCCCGACCCCTGGAACTGGAGACAGCCATGACCCAGCACACGGCCGCGCAACCCGCGCTGTTTCGGGTGCTGGTCACCGGGTCCCGGAACTGGCGCCAGCCTCACATCATCACCGACGCCCTGGACGGGCTGCGCGCCGCCCACCGGGGCCGGCTCGTGGTGGTGCACGGCGCCTGCCCGCAAGGGGCCGACCAGGTCGCCGACACCTGGTGCCGCCAGGTCGGGGTGGCTGTCGAACCCCACCCCGCCGACTGGGCAACCCACGGCCGGGCCGCCGGACCGATCCGCAACACCGCGATGGTCACCGCCGGAGCCGAGTTGTGCCTGGCCTTCATCACCAACCACTCACCCGGCGCCACCGGCTGCGCGAACACCGCGCAGACCGCCGGCATCCCCACCACCCGCCACCACGACCCGCAGGAGACAACCCCCGTGACCACCAACACCACGCGCCCGGAACTGCTCACCGCCGCCCTGGACTACGCCGCCCGGGGCTGGCACGTGTTCCCGCTCCGCCCCGGTGAGAAGCGCCCCGCGTTCCCCGACCACGACGCCGGGCACTGCACCCGCGCCGACCCCCGCTGCCGCCAAGGCCACCTCGGGTGGGAGCCCCGGGCCACCACCGACCCCCACCGGATCCGCGCCGCCTGGACGACGGCGCCGTTCAACATCGGCATCGCCACCGGCCCCTCCCGGCTCGTGGTCGTCGACCTCGACACCCCCAAACCCGACCAACAACCACCCGAGCAATGGCGCATCGACGGCCTGGTCGACGGCCGCGACACCTTCGCCCTGGTCTGCGAACGCGCCGGACAGCCGATGCCCGTCAACACCTACACAGTGACCACCGGCCGGGGCGGGACGCACCTGTACTTCACCCACCCAGACGGCGCGCAGCTCCGCAACACCACCAGGACGCTGGGCTGGCTCATCGACACCCGCGCCCACGGCGGCTACGTCGTCGCCCCACCCAGCATCGTGAACCACCGCCCCTACACCCTGGCCCACAACGCCGACCCGGCGCCGCTGCCCGACTGGCTCACCCACCGCCTCCAACCCACCCCCCTGCCCCCACAACAGCCCGTCGCGGTGCCCCTCGCGTCGGACCGACTGAACGCCTACCTCCGCGCCGCCGTGAACGCGCAGCTCGAGTACGTGACCAGCGCCACCGAAGGCGACCGCAACAACGCCCTCTTCCGCGGCGCCATCGCCCTCGGGCAACTCGTCGCCGGCGGCGCCCTACGCGAGAGCGACGTCACCGCCTGGCTGACGGGCGCCGCCGCCCACACCGGACTCGCCCCCGGTGAGGCGGCCCGCACCATCGCCTCCGGACTCCGCGCCGGCGCCAAACGCCCCCGGGAGGTGGCGGCGTGACCTACCGGCCGATCAAGCCTCCGTTCGCCTACTACGGCGGGAAGACCACGCTGGCTGAGCGGATCGTGGTGCTGCTTCCCGAGCACGGGCACTACGTGGAGCCCTTCGCTGGCAGCCTCGCGGTGCTGCTGGCCAAGGCGCCGGCTCGGATGGAGACCGTCAACGACCTCGACGACGGGCTGATGACGTTCTGGCGGGTGCTACGCGATCGCCCCGACGAGCTGATCCGCGGCGCTGCGCTCACCCCGCACTCAAGGGCAGAGTACGAGGCTTGCCGCCAGCCGACCGACGACGAGTTGGAGACCGCGCGGCGGGTGTGGACGCTGCTCTCGCAGGGACGCGCGGGCTCGCTGCGTAAGACCGGCTGGCGGCACTTCGCCGACCCCGCCGGATCGCCGTCCACATCGATGCCGGGCTACCTGCGCGGCTACGTCGAGCGCATGGCCGCCGTGGCGCGCCGCCTGGCTGGGGTGTCGTTGGAGAACCGGCCCGCGCTCGAGGTGATCGCCGCCTACGGCTCGCACCCCGAGGTGCTCGTATACGTCGACCCGCCCTACCTGCGTAGCGCGCGTACGTCGTTGGGCTACCGCCACGAGATGCCCACCGCCGACCAGCACCGCCAGCTCGCGGAGGCCCTGCGCGCTTGCCGCGCCGCCGTGATCATCTCCGGCTACCCCTCACCGCTCTACGACCAGCTCTCCGGCACCGGCAACGGCGGCCAGTGGGCCACCCGCACCGAAGTCCTGTGGTCCAACCGCCCACTACGCGCGCACGCCAGCCTCTTCGACGACCTGGAGGCAACCGCATGAACACCCCCAACCCCCCGCACCTCCGCGTCATCCACCCCGACGCCGCTGATCGGCCCCGCGGGGCCGGACGGGGGCAGGGGAGGCTGCGCACGGCGTTCACCGCCGATGAGTTGATGGCGATGGAGTTCCCCGAGCCGCGGTGGGCCGTGCCCGGGATCCTCGCCGAAGGTGTGAACCTGCTCGCGGGACCGCCGAAGGTCGGCAAGTCCTGGCT
>JBOHCZ010000088.1:0-6065 GCA_050699195.1 Streptomycetales bacterium | reverse complement strand
TCGACACCGACACGCCCGCCACCACACCACCGACGACGCAACACCCAAAGGTGGCACCCCCGACGGCCAACGGGGGTGCCACCCCACCACGCCCACTTGACAAACCGCCCTACATATCAGGGCGTGCTCAGTCGAGGTCGCCCTGCTCGATGCGGGCCAGCCGCTTCTCCCGCACCAGCTGGTCGGTCTCGATCTCGATGGCGTCGGCCTCGCGCCACAACGCGGCGAAGATCCCCACGATGTCGCGCTGGCTCAGCACGCCGACGACCTCGTCACGGTCGACCACCGGCAGGTGACGGATCCAGCGCTGGGCCATCAGCCTGGCCGCCTCCCCCACGCTTTCCGCGGACCCGATCGTGTAGACGTCGCGGGTCATCACCTCGCCCACCGTGATCCGGTCGATGGCGACGCCCTCCGCGACCGCCTTGAGGATGTCGCGCTCAGTGACGATGCCGACCATCGTGTCGCCGTCCATGACGACCAGCGAGCCGGTCTGCTGCCGCCACATACGCTGAGCGGCGGCCCGCAGGGTGTCGGTCGGAGCGTCGCTGATGCTTGCAGGGGTCATGACATCCGACACGCGCACGGGTATCCGCTCCTTGATAGCTGGAGAGATCCAGCGTACTGGCCGCGAGGGGCCGCACCCGGGTCAACGCACGGAGCGGCAGCACCGTTTCTATAGTCGTGATCGAGTCCTGTCACCGGAGGTGGACCGTGTCCGTGAAACCGTTCGCTTCCTCGGCCGACGTCGGCGAGAAGAGGGAGACCCTCGAGGTTCTGGGGCCGGGGGTGTTCGCCCTGACGGCGGAGGGTGACCCCAATGTCGGCGCCGTCGAGGGCGAAGGCTTCGTCGTGGCGTTCGAGGCGCGGGCCACACCCGTGATGGCCGGTCGGTGGCTCGCCCTGCTGCGGGAACATACCGACAAGCCCGTCCGCTACCTTGTGCTTTCGCACTACCACGCGGTGCGCACCCTGGGCGCCGCGGCGTTCGACGCCGACGCCGTCGTGGCGCACGAGAATACCCGGGCGCTCATCGCGGAGCGCGGCCTCGAGGATTGGGAGTCCGAGCAGGGCCGCATGCCCCGGCTCTTTGACGGCGCCGAGACGATCCCGGGGCTGACCTGGCCCACGGTGACCTTCTCCGACCGCATGACGATCCACCTCGGTAACGGCCGCGGCACGCTCGAGCTCAGGTACTGCGGTCGCGGACACACCGGGGGCGACATCGTGGCGTGGCTGCCCGAGCAGCGGATCCTGTTCGCGGGCGACCTCGTCGAGGCGCAGGCCGCGCTCTACACCGGCGACGCGTACCACCTCGACTGGATGACCACCACGCTGGGCCGGGTGGCCGCGCTGGGTGCCGAGACCCTCATCGGTGGCCGCGGCGACGTGGTACGGGGCGGGCCCGCTGTGGCTCGCGCCGTCGCGCAGACCCGGGGCTTCCTCCATGCGTTGCACGATGCGGTGGCCGAGGTACAGAAGCGCGACGGAACCCTCAAGGAGGCGTTCCAGGCCGCCCACGCGGCACTGGCTCCGACCTTCGGGGGGTGGCCGATCTTCGAGCACTGCCTGCCCTTCGATGTCCAGCGGATGTGGGACGAACTGCAGGGCGCCACGCCCCGGGTGTGGACGGCAGCACGCGATCGCGCCGTGTGGGAGCAGCTGCAAAGCTGATGAGGCCGGTCGTCGGGATCACCAGCATCCCCAAGCCGCTGGACACCTCCTTCGCGAGGCTCCCCCACGAGACGCTGCCGGAGCTCTACGCCGAGGCCGTACGCCTCCACGA
The DNA here is from genome assembly GCA_050699195.1 of Streptomycetales bacterium. Taxonomy (GTDB): domain Bacteria; phylum Actinomycetota; class Actinomycetes; order JBOHCZ01; family JBOHCZ01; genus JBOHCZ01. Next base: position 4,279 of record JBOHCZ010000088.1, on the reverse strand, counting down.
CGCCGTGCCCGTCGTACTGCCCGCTCATGGCGGCGGGGCGGGTGAGCTCCTCGAGCGCCTCGACGGCATCGTGCTCTCCGGCGGCGGCGACCTGCACCCGGGGCGCTACGGCGAAGCGCCGACCGCCTCCGAGCAGATCGACGAGCAGCGCGACGGCCTCGAGCTCGACCTGGTACGCGAGGCCCTCCGTACCGGAACCGCCCTGCTCGGCATCTGCCGAGGCGCGCAGGTCCTCAACGTCGCCCTCGGGGGGAGCCTTCATCAGGACATCGCCCGCGACATCCCCGGGGCGTACGAGCACCGTCGCCACGACGCCTGGGACCGACCCGTCCACGCCGTCGACCTGCTTCCCGACAGCCGTCTCGGACGTACGCTCGGCAGGCGGGTCGAAGCCAACTCGATCCACCATCAGGCGATCGCCGAGCCGGCACCCAGCCTACGGGTCGTCGGCCGCTGTCCCGACAGCGTGATCGAGGCCGTGGAGTATGCCGGTGAGGCGTTCGTCGTCGGAGTGCAGTGGCATCCCGAGTGCCTGCCGCCCGAGGACGACGCCGCACAGCGGCTGTTCGCCCTGTTCGTCGAAGCCTGTGCGACCCGTTCCCCATGAAAGAACGGATGCTGGACGATCAGGCCGAGACAGCTGAGACCCGGGCCTCGTACGAGGCGATCGCCGAAGCGTAGCTGACGCGCAAGCGCGAGCAGGGCACCGCGAGGTACCTGGCGGACCTGCTCGCCCGGCTGTCCGCCGCGGTGCCCTCCGACAGCCGGATCGCCGATCTCGGGTGCGGCCACGGCTTCGAGCTCGCCGCCCTTCAGGCGCGCGGCGTCCGAGCAATTGGGGTGGATCTGTCGCACCGGATGCGGGCTCCTTGACGACCCTCGTCCTTGACGCCCCTCCCCTGCGGCTCGACCCCGACCGGCCAGGGAGGAGGCTGTCGCCGCCAGCCCCCCGGAATCGCGGTGCGACCGGCGGCCCCGGAGCTTCGCCTTGGCCGGCCAGCCGGGCTGGCAGTGCCGACACGGCTAGGCTTGCCGAGGAGTCGTTGGGCGCGTACCAAGGGCACGCCGCTCGGATCGGGTGGCAACGGTGTGGCCTAGACTCCTGCAAGACCCGGTTCACCTGCGGGAATGCCGGGTTCTGCCCTCGTAGCTCAGGGGATAGAGCACCGCTCTCCTAAAGCGGGTGTCGCAGGTTCGAATCCTGCCGGGGGCACACCGAAGAACTGTGACCAGCACGGACGGTCACGGTCGCTGGTCATCGAAGGCACGTACGAGCTTCGCTGACCGCTGCGCGATCCCCTCGCCGGCCGCGATGCTCAGCCCGGCGGGGGCGCGGCGCCGCATCGAGTCGCCACGAACTCGGCCGCGCCCGGTTGCCGCGCGCGCCTTCAGGCATCCTTGGTTGATACGCGGCCGACGATGAAGGACAGCTCGCCGCGGTAGGTCGCGCCAAGCTTGGTGACCACGCCCTCGTACGGACCGGGACCGTGTTTCATCCGACTGATGTAGTTCTCCGGGACCAGCACACGGTCGCCGACGGCGAGCCGCATGCTACCACGCCAGCGGTAGGCGTAACCACCGACCTCCACAACTTGGTCACCATCGAAGTCATAGAAACGTGCCGCCTCGTCCAAGCGTTGTTCCAACTCGCGGACGCGCCGCTCCAGTCGCTCAACATTCTGCTCAGCGGTGGCGGCGCCCATCTCCCGGCCACGCTGTAAGCCCTCGTTGTTCCCGCGCTGGTACGCCTTGGCCAGCTCGCGCTCGTGCTGGGTGATGTGCAAGGCGCACGCGACATCGGGACCGTAGATTCGCGCTCGACAGGGCTTACCCGACCGAGTCGGGCGCCCGCACATCCGAACATTGGTCGCGCCGTCTGCGCTCATCCGAGCACCGCCTCCCAGGGCCGGTCCCGCCAAGGGCCCGAGCATACGAGCGTGATCGTTTGGTTCCAGTCTGGCGCACACCTCCTCCGGAGGAATCTCCGAACGAGAAGAGTCCTCACACCAGTCGACACCAGCGACGCGTCCCGGGCAGCCGGTCCCGTATAAGGCACTCGGCTGGACGGGGCCGGCTGTCAGCCGCGTTCGACCTCGCCCCCGCCCACCTCATCGTCTGGCAACCAGGCTCCACCGTCACTGCTCGGACGAGGCATCTCGCGCGGCCTGCCTGAGCGCTTGGCCGGGCCTGGTAGCGGTTGCCGACCGCGGTCCACCACGGGTGGCGGTGAAGTTGCGAGCATGATGCGCAGGCGCTCGTCCCGCAAAGAGGTGAGGCGGTCGGCGAGTTCGGGGCCCGCTGACGCTACCCCGCGGATAGGGTCGCGGGCCAGAGGCAGCTTGCCCGTCTCTCAGGACCGACATGCGCGGAGTCGGGTGCGTATGCGCTCCCAGAGGCTGCGGCGTCGAACGAGGCTGAGGAGCACCAACGGCCTTGAAGCGTCCGGTTCCCAGGCGACCGGGGCCACGAGCCTGGGTGAGAACAGCACCCAGAACCGGGCGCGGGGTTCGCGGGGCGCCCATCGTGGTGGGGTCCAGGACAGGGATCCAGCGGCGACGAAGGCATGGTCGAGTTCGGTGGTGGCACCGGTGTCCGGCAGGGCGCCGGGGCCGATCCGGCAGGCAGCGGCCAGGGCGGGGCCGCGCAGTTGGAAGAGGTCTGAGGCGCGGTGGATGCAGGTCTTCGCATCGAATGCCTTGCCGCCGCTGCCGTGCCGCGACATAGGTAGGCAGAACTCGTCGCCGGCCACGAGGTAGAAGTCCGCCGGCTGGGTGCGGCACCACGCCGGCGGCCGCGGCACAGCCTGCGCGACGGGAGCGAGGGTCGCGACGAGCTGCCGTGCAGCCACGCTGGGATCGGGATGGGCGGCGCAGCGTTCCTGGAAACGCCGCACGGCGTGGTCGGTGAAGTTGACCTGGGCCAGCAATGCCGGGCCTGCCAGCGTGAACGGGTCCACCTGCGCGGCAGTGCCGTAGCGGCGCCGGTAGTCGGGGAACGCCAGGCAGTTGGTGGCGATCCACTGCGCGCGGCCGTCGCGGTCCGCGGCGAGCGGGAGGACCAGCATGCCGTCGATGAGGCAAAAGTAGCCCGAGGGACTGCGCCGCCCCTGCATCGGCGGCGGCAACTCGGCGGTGACCTGGCCACGCTTAGCGATCAGGTCGTACAGCCACCCGCGTGCACTCTCGCGGTCAGCCAGGCCGAACTCGCTCAGGCAGCTGTCCGCGCACCTGTTCGTCACCACGATCGGCCAGCCCAGCATCCGCCCCCCGCCTCACGTCCGGCGCGACAGTGACGGACATCGTGACACGCTGGTAGCTCACCGCCAACCACCCGGATCGGGCGGTCGACGCAGTCAATGCGGTGGAAGACATGCGCGGCCCGTGTGGTCACGTCGCTATATCCCTGGTCCGTACGGGCTCCAACCGTTGAGGAAGGGCTCGAGGTCCTGGGACCGAGGTTCAGGCACGTCGGGCATGCGCAGCACGCCGTCAAGGGGGTTGAGACGGTCGGTGTACTGCTGGATCCAGTCAAGCCACACCTCAGCGGCATCCCGTCGTTCACCAGCCGGCAGCGCTTCCACCCGCTCACGTGCGGCGCGCAGGTACTCGGATAGTTCCCGTGTCCGCCGCCAGTTGCGTTCCTGCCTTTCCAGCACCTTGACCCGGAAGGACTCGGCGTAGTCCTCGCGGGCCGCGGCCATCGCCGCTTCCCACCGGCGCCTCTTGTCCCGGGCCGCCTCCTCATCGGCGAGCCTCCTCCGTTTCGCCGTGGCGGAGCGCAGCTCCACCTCCTGCAACACCTCCGGGAGCTGGTCCTCCAGCGGCCGGTCGACGCGGTCGATCCAGCTCGAGCCGCGGTGCTCGAACGGGCCGTCCATCGACAGGCTCAAGCTGGCGCCGGGCGTGTAGTCGTACTTGGGAATCCGCACCCACGAGTAGCGTTCCGCGTCGGCCAGCTCCTTCGCCGTGGGTACATGCTCGCTTCGGTCACTGAGCTGCGCGAACCTGATCCCACACTCGTGGCCCTCGGCGTCGATCAGCAGATGCGGGTCCTGCCCCGCTCGCCTGCTCCGGTACCGCTCGGTCCGCTCATCGGCGACCCGTACCCGAAAGCCGCGCCGCTCGGCCTCAACGGCGAGGGCCTGGACCAGACGCACGGAAGATGTCAAGCAGCTTGAGACACGTCTTGTCAGGCGGTCTGTATGAGGGCCTCCGGTGAGGGCTGGTTGATCCAGGCGGCCTTGGGCAGTCTCGGCGCCTGGGGTCGGCGGTTGCCGAAC
>JBOHCZ010000087.1:0-20735 GCA_050699195.1 Streptomycetales bacterium | reverse complement strand
GGGTAAGCCCCGGCTTGAGTGCAACGTACAATTCGACGGCCCGGCCGCGAAGCTCGTCCAGCACGGGGACGGCAGCGGCCTCGGCGATCTCGGGCACGGTCAGGCACGCGGACTCCAGCTCCTTGGTGCCCAGCCGGTGCCCGGCCACGTTGATCACGTCGTCGACTCGGCCGAGGATCCGGAAGTAGCCGTCGGCTGCCTGCACGGCTCCGTCGCCGGCGAAGTACGGCCAGTCGTGCCAGTCCTTGCTGTCGGTGTTCGTGCAGTACTTCTCGTAGTAGATCTGGACGAACCGCTCGGGCTGACCCCAGATCGTCTGGAAAATTCCGGGCCAGGGGTTGCGGATGCAAATGTTGCCTGCTTGGCCGCTGCCGGACTCGACCACGTCGCCGTCCTCGTCGTAGATCACCGGGTAGATCCCCAGCACGCCCGGACCGCAGCTGCCTGGCTTCATCGGCTGCAGTGCAGGGAGCGTGCTACCGAGGAAGCCACCGTTCTCGGTCTGCCACCAGGTGTCGACAATGACCGCCTCGCCCTTGCCGACCACGTCGTAGTACCAGCGCCAGACCTCAGGTTCGATCGGCTCGCCGACCGTTGTCATGTGTTTGAAGTGGTAGTTGTACTTCTTCGGTTCGTCCGGGCCGACCTTGCGCAGCATGCGAATTGCTGTGGGGGCGGTGTGGAAGATGTTCACGCCCAGCCGTGCGGCGACCCGCCATGGACGCCCTGGATCTGGGTAGGTGGGCACGCCCTCGTAGATCACGCTGGTCGTCCCCAAGGCCAGCGGGCCGTAAACGATATAGGAATGGCCGGTGATCCACCCGATATCCGCCATGCACCAGTACGTATCTTCGGGGTGGATGTCCTGGTAGTACTTGGACGTGCCGGCGACATAGGCGAGATACCCGCCCGTTGAGTGCTGGCAGCCCTTGGGAACGCCTGTGGTGCCACTGGAATACATCAAGAACAGCGGAGCCTCGGCCGGCATCGAGACCGGCGCCACCAGCGCGCCGCGGTAGTCCGCCAGCAGTTCGTCGACGAAGTAGTCCCTGCCGGGGATCATCGGGCTCTGCGATGCGTACTGGCCGCGGTCGCGCCTGAAGACCAGCACCTTGTCGACCTCGACACCGTGTGCCTGGGCCGCGGCAACCGCCTCGTCGGCCTTGACCTTGTGGTCGAGCAGCTCGCCGTTGCGGTACTGCCCGTCCATCGTCACCAGGACGGTGCTGCTGGAGTCGGCGATCCGGTTACCGCAGGCCGTGCCGCTGAACCCGCCGAACACCTGGGAGTGGATGACGCCGAGGCGAGCGCAGGCGAGCATGGCCACCGGCAGTTCGGGCACCATCGGCAGGTGGAAGGTCACCCGGTCGCCGGCCTTCACGCCGCAGAAATCTCGCAGAAGCGCGGCGAAATCGTTCACTCGGGTGTACAGCTCCTGGTACGTGATGGCCACTGGGTCCTCGGCTTCGGGCTCCGGCACCCAGATGAGAGCCGCCTTGTTGCGACTGGTCGTGAGGTGGCGGTCGACGCAGTTGTAACAGGCGTTCAGCCGGCCACCGACGAACCATTTCCAAAACGGTGGGTTACTGGTGTCGAGTGTCTTGTGCCAGTAGGAATCCCAGGTGAGCAGATCCGCGTACTCCTTGAAACACTCGGGGAAATGCTGCTCGCTGAAGCGTTCGAAGAAATCCGGGTCGGCCACGTTCGCCTGGGCGATGAACCTGGCCGGCGGGTAGTAGTAGTTCTCCTCGCGCCAGTGGACGGCGATCTGGGCCTCGGAGATCTGCGAGTTCTGTCCTGCTGCCATTGCCCAACCTCCCGGCCAAAAATGGCGGTGAGCACCAGGGGAGTTTTGTTGGCTAATCCTCCTCGAGGAGGCCCGCGCAGAGGCCGAATTCATACAGTTGCGCGGAAACCGCGGCCTGTCGGCTGAATGCCGCGCCGTCCCCCCGCCCCACCGAGTCCCAACACAGGGCATCGGCCAGTGACATCGCGCGCACAACGGTAGAGGCCAGTGCGGTTACCGGCCGCGTCTCCACCTCTCGGCGCAGCCCCGCGACATCACGGGTGACAACCTGAACCGTGGCCACCGCTTGCAGCTGCGCCAGCAGCAGCGACAGTTCCCCGGCGAGGTATTGCTGCGTCATCACCATCGCCGCCCACCCGCTCTCCCGGGCCGGACCACGGACGCAACTCGGGCCGAGCGTATGGCCAGCTCCACACGGCGCGTTCCGGCACCTACAACGGGTGCCGCCTGCGATGAGGAGAACTGCGACTCCATCAGCCGCACATCGACAATCAACGCTGCCCCCGACCCCAGCCCCTGGGAGAACTTCATGCTATCTCCGTGTCGACGCCTGACGCCATGCTCGAACTGCACCCGGTCCGGGTTGATCAGCGCCTGAAGTTCGGGGTCGTCGAGGATCTGGTCCAGCCCGGCGCCGATGTCAAGGAATCCACGTGCGCTCGGCCTGGAGCTGCTGGAACGCACGGCAGGGATGTCCGCCTCCGCCGCAGGCAAGCACCCTTTCAACCAGCTCAGGGGTTGCGATCGGGCAGCGCCCCGTGCGGGCGGATGCCCGGGTCCCGGAGGCTTGGCGGTCCTCCGGGACTCGCTGCTGGCACCCGTGCCGTGCGACTCAGTCGCGTGCGACCGTGGGCCGGACGAGGAACAGCCCCTCGTAGCCGTGTACGACGACGAGACCGTTGTCAAAGAACGGGTAGTTGCTCCAGGTGCCGTGGCTGAACGCGGTCTGGTCGTCCATCGGCCAGACGTCGATGTGGGCGACCTCGGCGAGCCTGCCCTCGGCGACGTCGTCGAGACGGAGGATCCGCAGGCCCGCCCGGTAGTTGGACTGGAAGACCAGGTCGCCCTTCACATACGTGTTGTGGTCGATGGTTGCCGTCTCGTGGCTGTGCTTGCCGATCAGTGTTGGCGCGGTCAGGTCGTAGACGTCCCAGACCAGCGTCTGGGTGTTGCCCCCGAAGCTGAGGTCGTCGAGCTCGTCACCGACGAGGAAGTGCCGGGAGTCCTCGGTCAGCCACCCCTGGTGGGTGTAGGCGCTGCCCTCGTATCCGGTACGCGACAGCATCACCGGCGCGGACTTGTCGTGACGTCGACGATCGTGACGGTGTCCTCGTTGGAGTTGAGGCAGATCTCACGCCCGGTGAACCGCGCGTCCGGACCGTCGTAGGTCACGCACTGGGTGTCGTGGGTGTAGCCGTCGGCGGCGAAACACCCAGCGAAGGACGGGGAAGCCGGCTGGCGGATGTCGATCGTTCCGTTTCAGGGTCGGTCCAGCCCCAGACGTCGGAGCCCCGGCCACCGCCGATCTCCGACATCGGAAGGAAGCTGGCGAGGTTGACGTCGTCGCAAGGGAAGTAGCCGGCCACGCCGTCCACGCACGGCCTGGACGAGGCGGAAGGGGCGTCGGAGGACGCAGGGAAGTCGGGGTCCTGTTCCGCGGCGGGGGCGTCCTTGCCATCACCGGGCTCGACCGGGTGGCCCAGCGCCGGAACGGCGCCGGATAAGACGGCGGTGAGCAGCAAAATGAGGACGAACGGCACACGTCTCACGGGGGGGATTCTCCTCTCGAAGCAAATATTCCACATATTTCAGACACGAATAGCAACAACTGTCATGTACAAGAAGTTGGAGAACGCGGTAGCTCCACCTGACGGGCCCGCGGTACCGCCGGCCTGCGCGGGTGCGGCGCCCCCGCGGCTGCGAAGGGGAACTCAGAGGGCCCCGCGGACCGTTGAGAACGCGTTATGGGGAGGCTCGAATCGGGCACGGTGGGCTTACGCGCCACGGCTGCGATCGTGGTGGGGGTCATGGTTACGGCGCTCGCCGCGCACCTGGTCGCGAGGGGCGACAGCGTAGGCGCCCGCGGGGGCGGTGAGCGGGCGATGGCAGTTGCGCCCGCTCCGGACGTCACCCCGCCGGACGAGTGTGTCGTGGACCTCGGTGCCCGTCAGCGTCCTCTCAGCTCGATCGAGGCGCGGACGGCGACGTCCACGGTCGCGTACGGCATGCGCCACGGGATGCCGGAAGCGGCGGTGGCCCGGGCCCTCGACCGGACGTTCACCTGGCAGCCCGGCTCCCCGCTCGGGCCGCGTCGGACGCGGGGGCTGTTCGAGGGCCTGCCGAAGGGGCCGTCGAGCCCCGGCGGGCTGGCGCTCGTCCGGGCGCTGGACGGTACCCGCGCCGCGGCGCTCACCTGCCTGTACGGGACTCCGGACCGCAACGACCAGAGGCTGGAGCCGAACGGCCTCACCCCGCGGGCCAACGCCCTGCGCCGCGCGTTCGTGGGTGTCTTCGGGCGGCTGCCGATGGGTGGGTTTGCCCCCGGTGGCGTGCACAGCGGGCACGTGGACGGATCCTCCCACTACGAGGGCCGCGCGATCGACGTCTTCTTCCGCCCGGCGTCGGAGCCCAACCAGCGGCGCGGCTGGGTCTTCGCCAACTGGCTCACCGCTCACGCGGAGCAGTACTCCGTGCTGTCCGTGATCTACGACGACCGCATCTGGACGGTCTGGGCCTCTGCTCTGGGCTGGCGGGATTACGTGCACCCGAGCGGCAACACGACGGACCCCGTCCTGCGTCATCTCGACCACGTCCACGTGGCGGTCGTGGGCGGTCCGTGGCGTCCGAGGTAAGCGCGAAGGCAGGGTGCCTGGGGAGCGGCCACCCACGTGCCACGGCACGCGGTGGGGCCGAGTCCAGCGTTCTTCGCCGTGAGGGAAAGGAGGCGTGTCCCTGCTTCCCGATCTACCGCTTCTGGGCGACGCCGCCCACGATGCGGATGCTGGTGCGCAGGTCTTGAGGCCACACCAGGGGCCCGGGAGACGGGGGCAGCTCCTGCAGGGCGGGCCGCCAGTCCACGATGTCGACCATCCCAGGGTCGACGAGGTCCAGCGGGTCGAACCAGGAGCGGATCTGTCCCTCCGGCCGGATGACCACGGGCGAGGTGGACTTCCGGTAAATCTGCTCGAACTTGTCGAGGACCTCGGCGGGCGCGCCTGTGGACGTTGTCGCCGAGATGACCACATAGCTCCCCGGGACGATGCGCTCCGCGAGGCGCGCCACGATCCCGGCGGGGTCCTCCTCGTCCTGGACGAAGTGCAGGAGGGCGACGAGTAGCACCGCCACCGGGCGGTCGAGGTCGATCAGGGCGCGCAGCTCGGGGTCGTCGAGGATCTGGTCCGGGTCGCGGACGTCGCCGTCGACGGTCGTGACGCCATCATCAACCGCTACCAGGGCCCGGTTGTGGACGAGCACGGTGGGGTCGTTGTCGACGCCGACCACGCGGGCCCGCGGGTTGATCTCCCGGGCCACCTGGGGGACGTTGGGCGGGGTGGGCAGGCCGGTGCCGATGTCGATGAACTGGTCGATGCCCTGTTCGGCCAGATAGCGGACCGCCCGCACGAGGAACTGGCGGTTGGCCAGCGCGAGCTGGCGACCCTCCGGAAACACCTTCAGCCCCTGCTCGGCGGCTTCCCGGTCGACGGCGTAGTTGTTCTTGCCGCCCAGCCCGTAGTCATAGATCCGCGCTGGACTGGGCTTGGTGGTGTCGATCCGGCGTCCGGGTGGCGAGTCCGTGCTCATGCGCGGAGGGTACACCCCTGGTCACGCCCAGTGCACCCGCCGATACGAGGTGCCGGGGCGCCGGGTCGTCCGGTGTGTCCGTCGTGGCATCGATGACGCACTCTGGTGCCATGAAGTCCGCCTTGAACCAGCCGCTGCCGAAGTTCTGGTCAGCGCAGCCGCTGTTGCGGGCTCGCAGGAACAGATGGCCGGAGTTTCGGGTCGTTCGCGGTGCCCGGTGGGTTGTGCGCGATCGCCGGCGCCGAGGCCACCGACAGCGCCGCGACGACGAGCGTCACGGCGGCCAGCATTCTGCCCACCGTAGGGACGCCCGTACCAGGGACGGGCGTCCGGCACGGCGCTCAGTCGCGGGCTCGTGCGCGCCCGATGCCGCCGCGTTCGGGGTTACGGTGACCAAGGACGGGGCACCGGGGCGCGGGAGCTTCCCGTGCGCCGAGCGTCGCGTTACCGGGCGAGCCCGGGGTGATCGGCGAACCCGAGCTGGCCAGCGAGGTCGCGCAGGCCCTCCTCGAACATGGGCTCCACGTCGGCGAGGGCGAAGTGCAGCTGGTCGAGTACCTCCATGCACACCATGCCGTAGAGCCGGGTCCAGCAGGCCAGGAAGAGGTAGAGGGCCCCGGTGGGGAGCTCGGCGTGGCGCTGCGTCCCGAACTCGTCGAGCTCGCCGACCAGGCGGGGATCGAGCTCCGAGCGGTCGGGTACGCGGAAGCCCTGCCGCTGCCACAGCTGCTGGAAGAGGACGAAGAAGACCGCACCGAACCGCCAGCCGGCCTGGTGGACGGCCTTCTCCGGGTCCGCGGCGCGGCTCTTGTCGGGCAACGGGGTCGCGAACAGCAGCGCGAACTCGGCCTGGTGGTCCAGCGCCCAGCCGCGCAGCGCACGGCACGCAGCGAGGATCCGGCCCGGTACGTCGTTCTCGGGCTCGGTGTCCCGTGCCGTTTCGAGATGTGCGGCCAGCTCGTCGTACAGCTCGGCCGCCAGCGCTTCGACGAGGTCCTCGTGGCTTGCGTGGTAGCGGTAGAGGGCGGGCGCGGTCATGCCCATCTCGCGTGCGATCGCGCGCAGTGACACCGCCGAGGGCCCTTCCGCGACGAGCAGCTTGCGCGCCGTCTGACGGATCTCCCGCGCCGTCGCCTCGCGCAGGCGCTCACGTCGGGTCGGGATGACGGCCATGGTCTCCTCCTCGGCTCGCCGCAGGATCACCGACCGCCACGTCGCTTGACGGGGTGAACGCCGTATGTTCTGATAAACGCTGTTTACCAAAGCGAGCATCGATAACAGTCTAGATCGTGCGTGAGAGGGCAGGGCGGAGATGTTCGAGGGACTGGGTCGTGTCGTCTACCACCGTCGCCGCTGGGTTCTCGCGCTCACCGGCGTGTTCCTGGCCGTGGCGGCGCTGTGGGGGACGAGGGTCATCGGTGCGCTCGCGAACGGCGGGTTCGAGGATCCCGGCAGCGACTCCTACCGCGCCGAGCAGCGGATGGAGCACACCCTCGGCAGTGACGAAGCCGACATCGTCGCCCTCTACTCGAGCAAGCAGCTGACCGTCGACGACCCCTCCTTCCGGGCCGCGGTCGAACGAACGCTCGCCGGACTGCCCGAGGACGAGGTCGCCCGGGTCACGACCTACTGGTCGAGCGGCGCAGAACAGTTCGTCTCGCAGGACCGGCACGCCACCTACGCCGCCGTGCAGCTCCGGGCACCGGACGGGGAAGGCGCCGACGAGGGCAAGCTCATCGACACCTACCGGGCGATCGAGGACGACTTCGCCACACCGGAGCTCGACGTGCGGCTCGGCGGAAACGTGGCCGTCTTCGACGACGTCAACACGCAGGTGAGCGAGGACATCGCGCGGGCGGAGCAGATTTCGCTGCCGATCCTGCTCGTGCTGCTCCTGATCATCTTCGGCAGCCTCGTGGCGGCGGCCATGCCGCTCGCGGTGGGCGGCCTCGCGATCCTCGGGGCATTCACGGCGCTCCGGCTGCTGACCTACGTCACCGACGTCTCGATCTTCGCCGTCAACATCGTGACGATGCTGGGCCTCGGCCTCGCGATCGACTACGCCCTGTTCATCGTGAGCCGGTTCCGCGAGGAACTCCCGCGTCAGGCGGGCGTCGGCGACGCCCTCGTCGCGACCATGGCCACCGCGGGCCGGACGGTCGCCTTCTCCGGCCTCACCGTCGCCCTGTCGATGGCGAGCCTGCTGCTGTTCCCCCAGGTGTTTCTGCGTTCGATGGCCTTCGGCGGGATGGCGGCCGTACTCGTCGCCATGGTGGGTGCCCTGACGGCGCTGCCCGCGCTGCTCGGGGTGCTCGGGCACCGCGTGGGCGCCCTGCGGGTCCGGCTGCCCTGGCGCCGGGCGGCCACGCCGGCACCCGACGACGGGGGATACGGGCCGTGGGCTCGTCTGGCGCGCAGTGTGATGCGCCGCCCGGTCATCTACATCGGCGTCATCGTCGCGGTGCTCGTCACAGCGGGGCTGCCGTTCCTCCGCATGAGCCCCGGCGGGGTCGACGCGCGCGTGCTCCCGGAGGGCACGCAGAGCCGGGTCGTGGGCGAGGTGCTCGACCGTGACTTCGCGCGCAACGCCACGTCGCCCATCGACGTCGTGGTCACCACCGATGGCCCGGTGCGGGCCCGGCAGCCGGAGCTTGCCCGTTACGCCGAACGGCTCGACGCCGTGCCGGAGGTGACCGGCGCCACCGTCACCGCCGCCGAGGAGCACACCGCGCGGGTCGCCGTCGGCTACCAGGCCGACCCGATGTCGGAGCGGGCCAGGGGCATCGTCGAGGACGTACGCGACGTGCCGGCTCCGGCCGGGTCGAAGGCGCTCGTCGGCGGCCAGACCGCCGAGCTGGTCGACCTGCTCTCCAGCCTCGGAGCGACCCTGCCGTGGATGGCGCTCTTCGTCGCCGTGACCATGATGATCCTGCTCTTCCTCGCGTTCGGCTCGGTCGTCCTGCCGCTCAAGGCCGTGGTGATGAACCTGCTGTCGCTGACCGCGTCGTTCGGGGCGATCGTGTGGATCTTCCAGGACGGTCACCTCTCCTCGCTGCTCGGCTTCACCTCGACCGGGCAGATCGACGCGACCCAGCCGATCCTGATGCTCGCGATCGCGTTCGGGCTGTCGATGGACTACGAGGTGTTCCTGTTGAGCAGGATGCGCGAGGAGTGGGACCGTACCCGCGACAACACCGTCGCGGTGTCGAACGGCCTGCAGCGCACCGGGCGGATCATCACCAGCGCCGCGCTGCTGCTTGTGGTCGTACTCGGGGCCTTCTCGACCTCCGGCATCACGTTCATCAAGATGATCGGCGTCGGCATGGTCATCGCGATCCTCATCGACGCGACCATCGTCCGGGCACTGCTCGTCCCGGCGACCATGCGGGTGCTTGGCCGGGCGAACTGGTGGGCGCCGGGGCCGCTCGCGCGGTTCTGGGAACGGTACGGCCACCACGAGGTACCCCGGGAGCGGGACGCGCGCCCCCTCCCGCAGCAGCGCGACCCGTCCGCTCCGCTGCCGCGGGGCGACCTCTCCTCGAGGCGCTAGAGTCACCGGGAAGATAGATCATCGTCCATCGCCCACCACCGAGACCGGGACGTCACCGCACGTGCGTGTGCTGATCTTCCATGGCTACCTGCTCCGCGGCACCGGCAGCAATGTCTACACCGCGAGCCTGGCGCGCGCCCTGGTGTCGCTGGGGCACGAGGTGCACCTGCTCTGTCAGGAGCAGCGCGCGGCGGAGTTCGACTTCGTCGACGCCGTTGCCCGCTGGCAGGACGAGCGACTGTTCGTCGAGGTGCTGCGCCGTCCGGTGCGCTGCACGGTCTACCTGCCCGACATCGACGGCCTGCTCCCGGTGTACGTCGCCGACCGCTATGACGGGGTCGTCGCGCGCCCCTTTCCGCAGCTCACCGAGGACGAGATCGAGCGCTACGTCGCCGCCAACGTCGCCGCCGTCCGTGACGTCGCGGACCGGGCGACGCCTCAGGTCGCGCTCGCGAACCACCTCGTCATGGGTCCCGCCGTCCTGGCGCGTGCGCTCGGCGGTGACATCCCGTACGCGGTGAAGATCCACGGCTCGGCGCTGGAGTACACCGTGCGTCCGCACAGCATGCGGTTCCTGCCCTATGCGCGGGCCGGTGTCGATCGAGCCAGCGGCGTGCTGGTCGGCTCCCGCCACGTCGCGGAGAGCCTGTGGGAGACCCTCGACATGCCCGGGCTGCCCGAGCGCACCCGCCTCGGACCGCCCGGCGTCGACGTGCTCGCCTTCCGTCCCCTCCCGGCGGAGCACGCGCGCGAGGGGCTGCGGGCGCTTGCCGACCGCCTCGCCGGCAGGACCGCGGTCTGGGGCGGCGAGGCCGGCGCGGCCGAGACCCTCAGGGCGGCCGATCCGGGACGCGACCGGATCGTGAGCTATTTCGGGAAGCTCATCGTCTCCAAGGGCGTAGACCTGCTTGTCGCGGCGTGGCCGCTGGTCGTGGCAGACGTGCCGAACGCCCGCCTCGTGATCACCGGCTTCGGCGCCTACCGCGGTGCACTCGCGGAGCTGGTACGGGTGATCGGCGACGGCGACCTGGCCGCTGCACGACACATCGCAGCCCGCGGACGCGAGCTCGAGGGCGGGGAACCGGGTGAGCTGCGCTACCTGGCCGCCTTCCTCGACGGGATGGAAGGGGAGCGGCGTGCGCGTTACCTTGCGGCGGCCTCGGACGCGATGGCACGAGTGCATTTCACGGGTCGGCTCGAGCACAACGACCTCCCCAATCTACTGGCCGCGTGCGAAGCCCATGTCGTGCCGAGCACATTCCCCGAGGCGTTTGGCATGGTCGCGGCCGAGGGCGCGTGCTGCGGGTCGTTTCCGATCTCAGCCGCGCACTCTGGTCTTGCCGAGGTGACGGCCGCGCTGGCACCTGCCCTGGACGCGGACTTGCGTGCGCTCCTGTCGTTCGACCTCGGCAAGGGCGCCGTCGGGGCGATCGCCGGCAGGCTGGTCAACTTGCTGACGCTCGATGCGGGGCGGCGTGAGCAGGCCGTCGCCTCGCTCGCGGCGCGCGCGAGGGCGCGCTACAGCTGGCAGCCGGTCGCCCAGGGCGTGATCGCGGCAGCCGAGGGCCGGCTGGCTGAAATTCCCCGCGTACCCGCCGCGGAGCTCCAGCTTCCCGGTCGGAGGGGTTGGCCCTGACCTCCCAGAGTGCCGCCCGGTTGCCGGCGCACATGGGCTGCAACCGACCGGTCGTGTTACAGAGCACCCTCATAGCGGTCGACGCGGACGACGAGGACGGCGAGGTCGTCGCGGGATATCTCCCGTCGGCGGTCCGCCTCCGCGAGCAGCCCCTCGACCATGTCGGATGCGGTGGCACCAGCGAGGTTGCCCAGAGCGTGACGCAGGTCCGGTGTCGTGATCTCCCCGGTGCCACCGCCCTCTGTGAGGCCGTCGCTGTAGAACACCAGCGCTTCGCCCGCCTCCAGGCGCAGGGACACCGCAGGGGTGATCGACTCGGGAAACGGGCCGAGCAGGCGTCCCTTGGCAGGGACCGCCGAGACGTCGCCGCTGCTGGTGACCAGCAGGGGAGTGGGGTGCCCGCCGAGTGCGAGCCGCACATCGATCCCGCCGTCGTGGGGGTCGAGCAAGGCGAGGACCACCGTGCAGAAACGCTCGGAGTCCTCCCGGAGGATGGCCTTGTTGAGGATCGCCAGGATCTCTTCGGGGTCAGCCGAGCGCTGCGCTGCCGTCCACAGGGTCTGGCGGGCGAGACCGGTGATGGCGGCGGCCTCCGGGCCCTTGCCGCAGACATCTCCGAGCAGGACCGCCCAGCAGCCGTCGGCGAGCTCGAAGACGTCGTAGAAGTCTCCGCCGACCGACATCTCCTCCCCGAACGGCCGGTAGCAGGCAGCCACGTCGACGCCGCGGATCAGCGGCAGTGTGGGCGGCCGCAACGGCCGTTGAAGCGCCTCGGCGATCAGGCTGCGCTCCTCGTGGAGCCTGTTGCGGTGGATGGCCGCGGACGCCGTCTCGGCGAGCTGTACGAGGATCGCTTCATCCTCCTCCGTGAACTCACCGTCGCTGCACTCGGAGACCTGGATCGTCCCGAACCTGCTGCCGTCGATCGCCGTGAGGGGTGCGGCCAGCCAGTCGTTCTTCGAGGAGCGACCCGCATCGTCGGCCGGGGAGTCCGCCCGCCGCGGCGTGGCCGCCCCGGCGGGGGCTGCGTCGGCCGGTGACACGCTCGTCCGCACCCGGGTCCCGGCCGGAACGCCCCCCATGGTGATGGTCGACCGGTGCGCACCGACGATGTGCCGCGCCTCCTCGGTGACATGGCTGAGCGTGTCTTCGAGCGACGTCATGCCGTTCACGGCCGAGGCCACCTCGGCAAGGCGGCGGAGCTGGCCGGAACGGCGTCGCAGGGAGGTCATCGTCGCGGTCAGGGCATCCTGGGTCCGCATGCGCCCGAGGAACTGGCCGATCTGCGTGGCGATCGTTCCGACGGTGTGCAGCAGCTCCTCGTCGCGGAGTTCCCGTTCGCGGCTGAAGCACTCGATGACCCCGAAGAACTCACCGGCAACGGTGATCGGGAACGCAAACCCCGAACGGATCCCGTCCTCCTCCGCCGCCTGAGCCCGCGGGAAGTTCGGATCGTGCGGGACGTCTTCGAGCCAGGCGCTCTCGCCGCACCCCCACACCCGGCCGGGAAGGCCCATGCCCCGCGGCAGCCGGGTCTCGCGGGTCAGCGGGGAGAATGCGGGCGACGGCCGCTCGGGCCTCTCCCACAGTGTCGTGCAGACCAGGGCGTCGTCATCGACGATCCACAGGCCGGTCTCGTCCCATCCCAGCGACGCCCCCATGGCGGTCACGATGGAGGTGAGCGCGTCGCACTCGGGCGCGGCCTCGGCGAGGACGCGGCTGACCGCCAGCTGTGCGGCTTCGCGCTGCTGGGCACGCTTGCGGTGGGTGATGTCGACAATGACACCGCGCAGCCGGCTGGGCTCGCCGGAGGCGTCCCGGACCACGGTGACGACGTCGTAGAGCCAGACGATGCGCCCGTCCGCGCTGATGACGCGGTACTCGAAGTCGTGGTCGCGGCCCCGCGCGGTCGAGTCCACGCAGAACTTCACCGCCCACTCGCGATCGTCCGGGTGGATCATGCCGGCCCACAGGCCGGGTTCGGTGATCCACCGATCCACCGGATATCCGAGCATCGACTCGGCCTGGGGGCTGACGAAGGTGAACCGCAGGTCCTCGGCCCTGGCCTCCCAGACGATCGCCTCCAGGCTGTTCACCAGGCCGCGGTAGCGTTCCTCCGCCGCCCCGAGTCTCGCCACCGTTGCCTCGAGCTCGCTGGCCGTCGCGGCCCGCTCCTCGTAGGCCCGCTGCTTGGCTGTGATGTCCTGCTGGGCCGCGTCGTAGAGGCGGGCGTTCTCGATGGCGATGGCGGCGTACCCGGCGATGCCGACGACGAGGCTTTCGTCGTCCTCGCTGAACAGGCCGGGCTCGGGGTGTCCGAAGAACAGCCCGCCCGCGACCTCGCCGGTGGAGAGGATCACCGGAACGGCCAGATAGCTGCGCACGGGCAGGTGGCCGGCCGGCATGCCGTAGTGCGGGGGGTTCCTGCCGTACCGGGGGTCGGCCGTGACATCGTCGCGGCGGATCACCTCCGTGCCGCGGAACGTGGGCTCGAAGATGGCGGTGTTGCGCGGCATCGGGAAACGCTCGAACGCCTCGGGAGGTGCCCCGGACAGCGTGTAGAGCATGAGCGCCTCGCCGGCCTCGTCGATGACGTTGTAGAAGAACGCCCCGAACTCGGCGGGGGTGAGCCGCGTGGCGATGTCGGTGACCCGCTGAACGACCTCGTGGAGGTCCAGGCGGGCGGTGACCAGCTGGCCGACCCGGTGCAGCGTCTCGATCACGCGCTTCTCGCGGTCCAGCGCCAGGTGGGCGGCTCGCTCGTGGGTGAGGAGCCGCCGCACGGTCGCCGCGCTGGCCTCCTGCTGGATGCCGACCGCGATCATGTCGGCGACCGAGGCCAGCGCCGCGCCGGCCGACTCGGGAAGCGGTTGGCGGGCGAACATCGCCAGCACGCCGACGACGCGGCCGCTGGCGATCAGTGGATGGCCGGCGAAGGCGACGATCCCCTCGCTCCGCGGCCACTCGTGGTCGTGGGCGCGGGCATCGTAGGCGATCTCGTTGGTGAGGTACGGGCGGCGTTCCCGGGCGACCCGGCCGATGATGGCGTCCCCGATCGACACCTGGCCGTAGGCCCTGCCCAGCTTCGTCAGCGGGGTGGCGCGTGGCTGCAGCTCGAGGACCTGCTCGCCGCCGTCCAGTGTCCACACGCCTGCGCAGGCGCCGTCCAAGTGGTCGACCACCGCCTCGGCGCACCGGCGCAGCTTCTCGGCGAGCGGATCCTCGCTGGTGAAGGACCTGCCCACCTCGGCGGCCATCCCGGCGTGGCGGGTACGTGCCTCCAGCTCCCGGTCGGCCAGCACCCGTTCCGTGACATCCCGGGACACCCCTGCCATCAGCGTGACGCGGCCGTCGATCACGGCAAGGGGCAGCCCGGCACCTTCGAGCCAGCGCTCCCGACCGTCCGGCCGCACGATGCGGTGGCGGTACTCGAATCCGCGGGCCTCCGCCATCGCTTCCTGGACGCGGGTCAGCGCATCGGTGCGGTCCTGGGGGTGGAGGCACTCGCTGTAGGCCTCCAGAGTGCCGGGAAACGTCCCGGGGGCGAAGCCGTAGATCCGCTCCATGCTCGTCGACCACGTGACGCGGCCGGACCGCACGTCCCACTCCCAGCTGCCCATGTCGGCCGCGTCGAGCGCGAGCTCCGGGTCGCCGAGTGTGCGTTCGAGCCGGCTGCTCAGCGCGACGTGCTCGATCGTGGCCGACGCCATGTGGGCGAGCTGCACGAGGGTCGCCTCGTCCACCTCGGTGAACTCCGTGCCGTCGACCTTGTCCGAAAGTTGGATGAGCCCGATGTTGCGGCCCTGGCGGCTGACGAGCGGCGCGGCCAGGTAGTCGTGCAGTGGGGGATGCCCCGGGGCGTCCCGCAGACCCCGCCAGTCCGGGTGGCGGGCGAGCTCTTCGGCGTTGAGCCGCAGCGGCTGGTTCTCGTGGATCACAGGGACCACCAGGCCGAGCCCTCCCTGCGGGATCGTGTCGAAGTCCTGGTAGTGGGCGTACTTGTCCGAGAGCGAGATGTAGCTCGTCGCGTCCGCCCACCCGTCGACGAGCCGGCTCGTCACCGCCTGATGGGTGCCGATGACCGTCTGGGCGGCCTCCGTCACAACGCGGAGCAGGTCCTCGACGTTGCTGGCCCCGGCGATCGCGCGTGCGGCGTCGGCGAGACCCCACAGCGAGGTGCGGCGTACGGCGCGCGCCACCCTGACCTGGGACCTACGACGCCCGTCCCCGGCCCCCGCTCGGCTCGGGGCGGGAGTCGGCCCCGCATCCACCGCTGACCTTCTTTCGACGGGTATGACCGGACATTCGTAGCGCGTGTACACAAGCTCTACGAGCCGAAGAAGCAAAAAGGCCGCTGGACCGCGTCACCTACGGTCCTCGGACGTCGGCCTGTGTGTCGCCGGGGCGGGCTCCGTGTAGCCGCATCCCGCAGGGCGAAAACGTGACCCTCGTTGTCTGGCTCGTGCTCGTCATTATGCCGCCGGCCAGCATCGCGTACAGGGTTTGACGGGAGGTCGCGGCAGATGTCTGAAGCCGTGGTCGAGGCTTCGGCCCGGGGATGGGTGCGGGCGTCACGGCGGGTTCGACGCCGGTGGCCCTCCGCTCACTCCCCGCCGATCACCGTCCCGACCACTCTCGGCCGCAGATCCTCGGGAGGCGGCGCCCATTCATCCGGGTTTGCAGCGCTCTGGATCCCGGAGCGGATGTCGCGTACCTCGTCCCCACCGGACTCACCTGCCGGGAACCACACGTACGGGATGGCGCGACGGTCGGCGAAGCGGATCTGCCTGCCGTACTTCGCCGCGCTGGGGGCCACCTCGCAGGGGATCCCCCGGGTCCGCAGCCTCGCCGCGATCTCGTTGCATCGAGGTCGGTTCTCCTCGGCCGGCACGGCGACGAGTACACACGTCGGAACGGAGCGTGTCGCCTCGAGTGCCCCAAGTCCGAGCAGGCGGCCGATGAGCCGGGTCACCCCCACCGAGATACCGACGCCCGGATAGCGCACGCCGTCCTCGCCGCTCGCGAGGTCGTCGTAGCGTCCGCCCGAGCAGATCGATCCGAACCCCTCGTGCCCGCGCAGCAGCGTCTCGTACACCGTCCCGGTGTAGTAGTCGAGCCCGCGGGCGACGCGCAGGTCGGCGACGAGCAGCCCGGGAGCGAACCGGCGTCCGTCATCGATCACCCGGGCGAGCTCCGCCAGGCCCTCGTCCAGCAGCGGGTTGTCGCGGCCGAGCGCGCGCACCCGGTCGACGAACGACAGGTCGGCGCTGGAGATCTCCGCGAGGGACAGTGTCGCCTTGGCCTGGTCGTCGGTGCATCCGACCCGCTCGACGAGCTGGGCGTGCACCCCGCCAGGACCGATCTTGTCGAGCTTGTCGACGGTGCGCAGCACGGCCTGCACGTCCTCGATGCCCACGCCGCGGTAGAAGCCCTCGGCGATCTTGCGGTTGTTGACCTGGATCAGGATCGGGGGTATCGGCAGCGCGGCCAGCGCCTCGGCGATCACCAGCGGGATCTCGGCCTCGTAGTGCGGGGGGAGGGCATCGCGGTCGATGATGTCGATGTCGGCCTGGCAGAACTCCCGGTACCTGCCCTCCTGCGGCCGCTCGCCCCGCCACACCTTCTGGATCTGGTAGCGCCGCAGCGGGAACTGCAGCCGGCCCGCGTTTTCCAGGACGAAGCGGGCGAAGGGCACCGTCAGATCGAAGTGCAGGCCCAGACTCGTGTCGTCCTCGTCCGCCTCGGACTGCAGCCGCCGCAGGACGTAGATCTCCTTGTCGGTTTCGCCCTTGCGCAGCAGCTGCCCCAGCGGCTCGACGGCACGCGTCTCGATCGGCGTGAAACCGTGCAGCTCGAACTTCTCACGGAGCACGTCGAGCACGTACTGCTCGACCATCCGGTCGTCCGGGAGCCACTCGGGGAAGCCGCTGATCGGCTTCGGTCGCGCCATGCGTTCCCGCCCCTCGCCTTGGACAGCACCGGCAGTTCGGATACCGGCTCGACGATACCGGGGTCCGGTGGCCGGATCGGTTTCAGCTCTCCCGGTGCCGCCTGCGCGTTGCGCGGGTAGGTGCTAGGGCGTGCAGGTGTCGTTCGCCAGCGAGCCGGGGGATCGCGGCGCCCCGGGCGACGACTTCGTCGCGGCGACCGCGACCGCCGTGGTGGTCCTGGATGGGGTGACGGTGCCGCCGGGGGTCGACACCGGGTGCCGCCACGGCACACCGTGGTACGTCCGGTGTCTCGGGACCAGGCTGCTCGGCCGGCTGGCCGGCGCCCCGGACGAACCCCAGGCGGACGGACCCCAGGCGGGCGAACCCCTCCAAGCGGTGCTCGCGAGCGCGATCCGCGACACCGCGAGGATGCACGGCGACGGCTGCGACCTGACCCATCCCGGCACGCCTTCGGCAACGGTGGCGATCCTGCGGGAACGTGGCGACGGCCGCGTCGACTACCTCGTGCTCGCGGACTCGGTGGTCGTTCTCGGGCTTCGCGGCGAAGTCCGGGTCGTCTTCGACGAGCGTGTCGAAAGAGCCGTCGCCGAACACGAGGTCCCCACCGTCATGGACGGGTGGCGGCTGCGGAACCGTCCTGGCGGCTTCTGGCTCGCGGGCACCTGGCCTGAGGCGGCCTACGAGTCCCTGACGGGCGAGGTGCACAGGTCAGACGTCCAGCGTGCCGCCGTGCTCACCGACGGGGCGTCCCGGCTCGTCGGGCGCTTTGGGCTGGCCGACTGGCCGGCCATGCTGGAGATCCTCGAGCACGACGGGCCCGCAGGGCTGTTGCCCCGCGTCCGTGCGGCCGAACGCGCCGGCCGGGGCTACTTGGGAAAGCGGCACGACGACGCGACTGCCGTGTACTGCGCCTTCGCACCTGCGGCCCAAGCCCTCCGGGAACACCCAGTCCGACTGGGATGAGTGACCGAACGTAACCCATGGAGGGGGGTTCGAGTTGAACCGGCATGAGGGCCAGCGCCGGACGTCACACCCGAGAGCGGCAGCGGAACCGGACCGCGCTGTTGAGCGCGGCGCTCTGGTATTCCCAAGAGCTGGACTGGCCGGTCGCCCCGGGCACCCGGGTCGAGCGGTCCGGGTGGTGGGCGGCGTGCTCGTGCGGTGACCCGGACTGCCCGGCGCCGGGCGGGCATCCGGCCGACGAGTGGTGGCACTACCAGGCGACCACACGGTCCGACACCATCCAGTGGTGGTGGTCGCGGCATCCCGACTCCGCCATCATCCTGCCGACCGGCCACGCGTTTGACGTGATGGACGTCCCGGAGCGGGCGGGGCGGCGGGCCTGCGCTTACCTGGACCGGGTGGGGGCCCGGGTGGGTCCGGTGGCGATGAGCGCCTCCGGCCGCTGCCAGTTCCTCGTCGCCCCGGGATCGGCGGACAGCACACCGGCCGGGCTCGAGACGCTGGGGTCGTCGCGCGCCGAACTCGACCTGCGCTGCCACGGCGACGGTGACTACATCGCCGGGTCGCCGCTCGAGCCGATGTCCGTACAAGCCGGGCGATGGGAGCGGCCGCCGCTCGTGGACGAGCGGTTGCCCCCGGGTGAGCGGATCCTCGAAGCGCTCGTCGACACCGGAAGGCTGGCGGCCCCGCCGCACCAGCGGGCCGTGGTCATCGGCATCGGCAGGGCCCGGCGGGCCAGGTAGCTCAGGGCCCAGCTCAGGGGCGCCGCGCCAAGCCTCCTGCAACGGGGCGGAGCGCGCGTCGAACACCGAGCGTAGGGTCGTCTTCTGTGAAAGACCTCCGCCGGCAGGTCCCCCGTACGGACGTGGTGCTCGCCGACCCACGCCTGGTCGAAGCGGCCGCGCGGTTGGGGCCTGACATGGTGAAGGCTGCGGTCGTGCGCGCCCAGGAACGGGCCCGTGGGGGAGGGCTGCCGCCCGGGGCGGTCGCGGACGCCGCCGCCGCGGATCTGCCCGGTGCCGCGTCCTCGTTCAGTGCACTCGTCAACGCCACGGGGGTGCTCCTGCACACCAATCTCGGGCGGGCCCCCCTCTCCGCCGCGGCCTGCGACGCCATCGTCGCCGCCGGCGGGACCGTCGACGTGGAGCTCGACCTGCGCACTGGCGCCCGGTCCAAGCGGGGGCGCGCGGCGATGGACGCCCTCACCGCCGAAGTGCCCGCGGCCGAGGCCGTGCACGTGGTCAACAACAACGCGGCGGCCCTCGTCCTCGCCGCCACCGCACTCGCGCCGGGGCGGGAGATCGTCGTGAGCCGCGGTGAGATGGTGGAGATCGGCGACGGGTTCCGGATCCCCGACCTCCTGGTGTCCACCGGGGCACGACTGCGCGAGGTGGGCACGACCAACCGTGTGACCGCCGATGACTACGCGGCCGCCATCGGTCCCGACACCGGCTTCATCCTCAAGGTGCACCCGTCGAACTTCCGGATCGAAGGGTTCACCGCCGCGGTGCCCGTCCGCGACCTGGCCGGACTGGGCGTTCCCGTCGTCGCTGACATCGGGTCCGGCCTGCTCGTGCCCGAGCCACTGCTGCCGGAGGAGCCAGACGCCACGACCGCGCTGGCGCAGGGCGCCGCTCTGGTCACCGCGAGCGGTGACAAGCTGCTCGGCGGCCCCCAGTGCGGCCTCCTGCTCGGTCGGGCCGAGATCATCGGGCGGCTGCGCAGGCACCCCCTGGCCCGCGCGCTGCGCGTGGACAAGCTCACCCTTGCGGGGTTGGAGGCGACCGTACGGGGTCCCGCGACCCCGACGTACCGCTCGCTGCATGCCGATGTGGGAGAGCTGCGCCGCCGAGCGGATCGGCTGGCAGCTGAAATCGAGGCGGCCGGTGTCGCGGCCGCCGCGGTGCAGAGCGAGGGCAGCGTCGGGGGAGGCGGTGCGCCGGGGGTCGTCCTGCCGAGTGCGGCGGTGAGCCTCCCCGAGAGCTACGCCGAGCGGCTCCGGCTGGGTAGCCCACCGGTGGTGGGTAGGGTCGAGCGCGGGCGCTGCCTCCTCGACCTCCGCTCGGTGCCCGAGAGCGCGGACGCCGACATCCTCGCTGCCGTGTGCAGCCTCGCGCGGGGAACCCGGGGAGAGTGAGCCTGTCGTGTACGTCGTCGCCACCGCCGGCCACGTCGACCACGGGAAGTCGACCCTCATCCGCGCCCTGACGGGCATGGAACCGGACCGTTGGGAGGAGGAACGGCGGCGGGGCCTCACCATCGATCTGGGCTTCGCCTGGACCAGGCTGCCCTCCGGTGGCGAGATCGCGTTCGTCGACGTGCCGGGCCATGAGCGGTTCGTCGGCAACATGCTGGCCGGCATCGGACCCGTGTCGACCGTGATGATCGTCGTCGCCGCGGACGAGGGGTGGCAGCCGCAGTCCGAGGAGCATCTCGAGGCGATCGACGCCCTCGACGTGCGCCACGGTCTGCTCGTCGTCACGCGCCGCGACCTGGCCGACCCCGCCGCGGCGGCGGCGCAGGCCCGCGAGCGGCTGGCCACGACCTCCCTGCGCAGCGTCGAGACCCTCAGCGTCAGCGGGGTGACGGGAGAGGGCGTCGACGCCCTCCGCGCGGCGCTCGATCGGCTGGTCACGGCGCTGCCGGCGCCCGACATCGAGGCACCGGTACGGCTGTGGGTCGACCGCGCGTTCACCATCCGGGGCCGGGGCACGGTCGTCACCGGCACCCTCTCCGCCGGAACCGTCGGGGTGGGCGACGAGCTAGTGCTGATGCCGTCCGGCCGGCGCGCCCGGGTGCGCGGCGTCGAGGCGCTCAAGGCACGGCGCGAGCGGGTCGACGCTGTCGCACGCGTCGCGGTGAACCTGCGCGGGGTCGGCCTTGGCGAGGTGCGGCGTGGGCATGCCCTGCTCACACCCGGGCGGTGGCTGTCGACGGCAGTCGTCGACGTCCGCCTGCGCGGCGCATCGCCGGCCGACCTGCCCGCCCGGCTCACGTTCCACATCGGGTCCGCGGCCGTGCCCGCCC
>JBOHCZ010000086.1:0-3528 GCA_050699195.1 Streptomycetales bacterium | reverse complement strand
AGGTGTGCGTGACCGTCGTCGACCCGCGTCCGCGCCGGCTCCAGCACGCCGATCCTTCCCGGCGGGCGCTGGCCGACGTCGTGCGGGCCTACGTCGCGCTGACCAAGCCGCGCATCATCGAGCTGCTGCTCGTCACGACCGTACCCGTGATGTTCCTGGCGGCCGGCGGGCTGCCTCCGCTGTGGCCGGTCGTCGCGACGCTCGTCGGCGGCATGCTGGCCGCAGGCAGCGCCAACGCGCTCAACTGCTACGCCGATCGCGATATCGACACGACGATGCGCAGGACCCGCCGCCGGCCGCTGCCCGGCGCCCTGCTGAGCCCGCGCGAGGCGCTGGTCTTCGGTGTCGTGCTCGGCGTGCTCGCCACCCTCTGGCTGGGCCTCGCCGTCAACTGGCTGTCCTCGGCGCTCGCCCTCACGGCCAACCTGTTCTACGTCTTCGGCTACACCCTGCTCCTCAAGCGGCGGACCTCGCAGAACATCGTCTGGGGCGGCGCCGCCGGCTGCTTCCCGACGGTCATCGGCTGGACGGCAGTCACCGGCGAGCTCGCATGGCCGCCGTTCGTGCTGTTCCTCGTGGTGTTCTTCTGGACGCCCCCGCATTTTTGGGCGCTCGCGATGCGCTACCGCGACGACTACGCCGCGGCGGGGGTGCCGATGCTGCCCGTGGTCGCGACCGAGGCGCAGGTGGCGCTGCGGATGCTGGCCTACTGCGTCGTGATGGTGGCGACCTCGCTCGCCCTGTGGCCGGTGGCGGGCACCGGGCCGCTCTACCCTGCGGCGGCGGGGCTGTTCGGCGCCTGGTTCGTGGGGGAGGCACTCGCCCTCTACGCGCGGGTGCGCGGCGGGGCGACCGGGCCCGCGGCGCGGCCGATGCGGATCTTCCACTGGTCGAACACCTATCTGGCGCTGCTGTTCGTGACCGTCGCGGTGGACGCGCTGGTCTTCGGCTGACCGGCCGGCGCAACAGGATCTCGGGTACGCAACGCCAGGGCGAGCCGCACCGCCGCGATCCAGACCAGGGCGGCGCCGAGCATGTGCAGGCCGACCAGCACGATCGGCAGGTCCGTGAAGTACTGGGTGTAGCCGACCGCCCCCTGTGCCAGCACCAGCGCGAGCAGTTCCCGGGCGCGCCGCCGCGCGGTGTCCGGACCGTCCGAGAGGCGTAGCCCGATGATCATCGCCGCGACGAGCCCCAGGAGCAGGAACACCAGATCGGCGTGGAACCAGCTCACGGTCGCGGGGTCGAGCCCGAAGCGCTCCGCGCGGGCATCTCCGGCGTGCGGGCCGCTGCCGGTGACGACCGTGCCGGCGACGACCACCGCGGCGACGACGCCGAGCAGGGCGCGCCCGAGCCAGCGGATCTCCTCGCGGACCAGCGGCACGGGCGGGCTGTCGCCCTCGCCACTGCGCTCGTACAGCAGCACCGACGTGGCGACGAGCGCCATCGACACCAGGAAGTGGCCCATCACGGTGTAGGGATTGAGCCCGGTAAGGACGGTGACGCCGCCGAGCGCGGCCTGTGCGGCGACGCCGGCGAGCAGGGCCCAGGCAAGTCCTACGAGCGCCGGCCGCCGGGGGCGCTGGCGCATCGTCACGACGACCGCGGCGACGATGGCCGCGCTCACCGCGAAAGTCAGCAGCCGGTTGCCGAACTCCACCGCGCCGTGCACACCGATCTGTCCCGTGGGCACCAAGCTCTGCTCGGTGCAGCGGGGCCAGGTAGGGCAGCCCAGGCCCGAGTCGGTGAGGCGGACCGCGCCGCCGGAGACGATGATCGCGGTGTTGGCGACGACGGCCGCGAGGCAGCCGAGCCGGACGATACGCGCAGCGGGGCGGCGGTCGCGGAGCCGGGACACCCCCACATCGTAGGACCGGGTCGCCGGTGAGCCGTACCCGCGCGGGGGCGGTGATCCTGCTCGGCGGGGGCGACGGGGCGGGGAAGCCTTCTGGCAGGGCGCCCAGGGGGTGCCGGGCTCACCGGAGCCGCAGGATCTGCTGGGTGACGCGCTCGCCCCGTGACGGGCGCGGCCCTGCTGCTCGCAGATGCTTCGGCTATTCCCAGCGGAAGGTGGCCGTGGCAGCGGTCCCCGCGGCCACGGCCCAGGCCGCCAGGATGCCCACCGAGCCCCAGGGCAGGGCTTCGCCGCGTTCGAGTACGGCCTGCAGGCCCTCGGCGAGGGCGGCCGTCGGCAGGGCCTCGAGCACCGGCCGCAGGGCGGCGGGAAAATGTTCGAGCGGAGCCACGACCCCGCCGAAGACGAGCAGGAGTACGAACACGAGGTTGGCGGCGGCCAGGGTCGCCTCGGCCCGCAGCGTGCCGGCCATCAGCAGCCCGAGTGCGGAGAAGGCCGCCGTTGCAGCTACCAGCAGGGTGACCACGGCGGCGGGGGAGCCGTGCGGCGACCAGCCGAGCGCGGCCGCGATGGCGGCGAGCAGCGCGACCTGGGCGGTCTCGACGGCCAGCACGCTGCCCGTCTTGCCGGCGAGTAGCCCCCAGCGCGGCAGCGGTGAGGCGCCGAGGAGCTTGAGCGCGCCGTACCGGCGCTCGTACCCTGTCGCGATCGCCTGTCCGGTGAAGGCGGTCGCCATCACGGCGAGCGCGATGAGCCCGGGTGTGAGGGCGTCGATCCGCGGGCCAGGACCGAGGTCGACCAGCGGGACGGTGGTGACCACGACGAGCAGCAGCGAGGGGATCACGATCAGCAGCAGGACCTGCTCGCCGTTGCGCAGCAGCAGCCTGGTCTCGAGGAACGCCTGGGCGGCCACCATGCGGGGGAGCGGGGCAGGGCCGGGGCGCGGTGTGAACGTCACGGGCCCAGCTCCCGTCCGGTGAGCTCGAGGAAGACGTCCTCGAGACTGCCACGTTCGACGGCGAGGCCATCGGGCATCACGTCGTGGGCGGCGCACCATGCGGTGACCGTCGCGAGCAGCTGCGGGCCGACGCCCTCGTCCGCCCCCTCCACCCGGTACGCGCCGGGCGCCGCCTCGACGGCGTTCGCCCCCTCAGGCAGCGCCGCGAGGAGCGCGGACAGGTCGAGCCCGGGGCGGCCCCGGAAGCGCAGCGAGTTCGCGGCCCCGAGCGTGGCCAGCTCGGCCGGCGCGCCGGTGGCGACCACCCTGCCACGGTCGACGATCGCGACCAGGTCGGCGAGGCGTTCGGCCTCGTCCATGAGGTGCGTGGCGAGCACGACCGTGACGCCGTCGCTGCGCAGCTGCTCGATCAGCGACCAGGCGTCGCGGCGGGCCCGGACGTCGAGCCCGGCGGTGGGCTCGTCGAGGAAGACCAGCTCGGGCCGCCCGATCAGGGCCATGGCGAAGGCGAGGCGCTGGCGCTCTCCGCCGGAGAGCCGGCGGTAGGGCGTACGGCCGGTGGAGGCCAGGCCGAGGCGGTCGATGAGCTCGGCCGGGTCGAGGGGGTGGGCGTGCAGCCTGGCGACGTGGCGCAGCAGCTCGCCCGCGTGGGCGCCCGGGTAGCCGCCTCCGCCCCCTTGCAGCATCACGCCGACGCGGGGGCGCAGCGCCCAGG